>CALEMG010000262.1 GCA_937910835.1 uncultured Alphaproteobacteria bacterium
ACGACCTTAACTTCTGGATGCTGAGCAGAATACTCATTCACTTCGGCATCATCGACATCCGATTCATTGCCCGTTGTCACCCAATAGTTCGACCGAACCCCCCGGAGCTGCGAAACGGAGAAGACATGCGCCCCATAGGCTCCGCTCTGGCTGACGATACCGATCGATCCGGGCGGGTTTAATAAAGCTCCCGGCGCATTACTGAATGTGCCGTACCAGCCTGCGTTGATATTAAAAACACCAAGGCAATTGGGGCCGATGATCTTCATCCCGCTTTCCTTAGCAATCCCCGTGATCTCGCGCTGAGCACGGGCGCCATCATCGCTTTGCTCGGCAAAGCCAGAGGTAAACATGACCGCACTTTTAACGCCTTGATCCGCACAGTCACGCAGGGTTTGAACCGCAACTTTTGCCGCAACAGCGATTACGGCACAATCAACTCCCCGCGGAGTATCCTTTATGCTGCCATATGCGGGCAAATCCTGGATATTTTCATAATTCGGATTTACCGGATAAATCTCGCCTTTAAAGCCCGCAGTCTTCATGGCATATATCGGTCGTCCGCCAATCCTGGATGGCGTGTTCGAGGCCCCGATAATCGCGACAGACTGTGGCCGCAACATGGGCTCAAGTGGATGGGTCATTCTTGTTTTCCTTTTTTTATCCCTGCGACTAATTTTTATACTTGGTTTTCTATCAGATCGCCTGGCACTTTGATCGGCAATGCCAGAATCTGCTGAGCATACGTCTTCGCCAAGTTATCAAGATGAAGAGTGGAGGTTCCCCCGCCTCCTAGACAGTTCGTTAGCAGAAAATTCACCGCATTCATACCCGGCAAATCAAACCGCATAACTTCTCCTTCCACAACATGTCCGAAATATTTTTTCACGGCCTCCTCCGTTGCGCTTTGCTTAATCCAAGGAAGATAGTCGGACTTTCGTGCAATAACGCCGACATTAGCATTGTTCCCCTTATCACCGCTGCGCGCGGCGGCCAGTGTTATGAGTGGTACTTCAACCATAACGTCGGATGTCGAATTCAGAGGAGATTCTGGCGCAGCATGGCGCGTTTCCGGGATACTCGAATATTCGCGTGGAACCTTTTTCTCAAATTTAACCGGTTTATTGTTTATGAATACTTCTGGCAGAATACGTGCCTTGTCGATCTGAAAGGCGAACTGCGCAACAACCGGCGTAATCTTCGGCCGGCCCGCTGCTCCTGCTGAGCAGCGTCCCGTCGTCATGGAAAGACCAACACCTGTCGTCTCCTTGGAAAAAAGCTCCAGTGCCGTGCGTTCATCATGTTTGACTTCGATCTGGGTAATGATCTCGCGTGCAACGGCGGCATGCTCATCCGCATTCTCCCCCCAGAGAGTTTGTGCGCCGATAATATGCACAGCCGTATCGCGATAGTCACCAAGGTTGCGCTCAACAAAAAGGCGGCGTGTTCGCTTTAGCAAAGCATCGGCAAATGCCCGACCCTTTTCTACCGCGTCAAAGCCAGTGATAACGGTTGCTGCTGTCGCGCGATATCCATCCTTGTACGTACCAGAGACCTTATAGGCCGATGTTGGTGCCCGCCCTTTGACGTTCGCCACGTCCAACCAATCTTTCTTTGTTTCCGTTAGGGTTACTCCAGAAAAATCACAGATGACATCGGGCAGGATATAGGCTTCGGGATCCCCAATCTCATAAAGGATCTGCTCTCCTACCGTGAGCCTAGCCACAAGGCCGCCAGTACCATCTGGCTTGGTAATGGCAAAATCCCCATCCTCCCGACAGACGGCGATTGGATAGCCCATATCATCCCAGCCATCGACAGTATCGCGCCAGTCCGTAAAGTTTCCGCCGGTCGCCTGTGCGCCACATTCAAGGATATGTCCAGCGAGAGTGCCCGAAGCGAGCTTATCATAGTCATCAACAGTCCATCCAAACTCATGAATCAGCGGACCCAGAGTGACGGCACTATCGACGCATCGGCCTGTAATCACCACATCCGCCCCATGATCAAGCGCGGCAGCAATCGGAAAGGCACCGAGGTAGGCATTGGCGCTGATCATTCCGTCCGGCATGGCGCCGCCTGAGAACATCTCGGTTATTCCTTCCGAACGCAGGCTCTCTATCTCCTCCGTAAGATTGTCACCCTCTACGGTGCCAATCTTGATATCCACCCCGGCCTCTTCTGCGACTTTCGCAAGCGCTGCGGCACAGGCCGCCACATTGACACCGCCCGCGTTGGCGACAACTTTGATCCCGCGCGCCTTGATCTCATGAAGAAGCGGTTTCATGGCGAGGTCGACAAAATCCCGAGCATACCCGAGGTCCGGTGACTTTTCTTTCGCCCGCACCAGGATCGACATGGTGACTTCCGCGAGATAATCGAAGACAAGATAATCGAGATTGCCTTTCAGAACGAGTTGGCGCGGAGCCTCCTGAGAGTCGCCCCAATATCCCGACGCGCCACCGATCCGGATGGTTTTTGACCTTATCATATCACTCATCCCTTCGCTTTGCTGTCGGTCACCTGCCACGCGGGCTTTCGTTTTTCGGCAAAGGCGGACTGCCCTTCCTTGCCTTCAGCGCTTCGGTTGAGGACAGAAAATTTCTCTGCCGAGAAACGCACCATTTCCTCCTCGGGAAGCGATCCAACCTTCAGCATGATAGCCTTGGTGGCTGCGTTGGCCATGGGGCCACAACGCATTACCCGCGCGACAACCTCCTCCAACGTCGCAT
Organism: uncultured Alphaproteobacteria bacterium; assembly: GCA_937910835.1. GTDB lineage: Bacteria > Pseudomonadota > Alphaproteobacteria > Sneathiellales > Sneathiellaceae > Sneathiella. Next base: position 2,733 of record CALEMG010000262.1, read on the forward strand.
CGATATCCTTATCGGCGCACAGATACTGCGCAATGCCATATTCAAAGGCCTTCGCGCCATCGAATCGCTCACCGGTAAGCGCAAGCTGGCGCGCGCGGGTCAGGCCAATCCTTTTCACTACGTAAGGCGCGATCTGGGCCGGCGCGACGCCGAGAGTCGTTTCCGGCATACCCATCCGCGCGCCTTCCCCAACAATGGTAATATCGGCGAGGCAGGCATAGCCCATACCGCCACCAAACGCAGACCCCTCAACGACGGCGATCGTCGTTTGCGGCAAATGCTCAAATTTCAGGAACGCCAACCCGGCGGACTGATTACGCTCCATAATCGGATCGCTATCGGGGGTGACGACATCTTCGGCCATATTGCGCCGTTCTTTAATGTCACCCCCCGCGCAGAAATGCCCCCCCGCACCGCGCACCACCACAACCCTGACATCGGGCGTTGCCTCCAGCCAGTCAACAACCGCGGCGAATTCCGTCCCCATCTGGCTGTTAATTGCGTTTCGCTGATCTGGCCGGTTGAACCACAGGTTCAATCTCCCCGCGACTACATCTAGCTTTAAAAATTCACACTCCGGTAGCTCATGCATTTTCTTTTTCTTTCTTTTTATCGCACCACCTGCCGCTTATGTTTCAGTCAGGTATCGTTTAAACATAGCCTTAAATTGATCAATTTGCAGCGAAACTTTTTCATTTTTCCCCGCAATCATATTTGTCAGCGCTAAGCCCCGAAGTGTAATGAGCAGCATATGCCGCCAGGAACGGATTTCTTCTCGGCTTCGGCCAATATCGGCAAAGACCGCCTGCCAGACAATAGCTCTTTGTTTTTCCAGATCATCCAATGACATCGCAATCGCTTCCTCGAAGGCCGGGTCTTGCCGCCCGCGCACAGCAATCTCGATAAAAGCCGTATAATTAAACCCGCGAAAGCCCTGCCAATAGTCATCGACAATACGATCAATCCTTTCGTCAAGCGGTAGGTTGATAAGTTCAGCTGCATCCAGGTGCCGGCTGAGGCGGTTTGCAATTTCCTCAATACTCGCGACGAGCAAGGACTTGGGACTTTCGAAATGATACTGAATGGCGCCACGCGTCAGGCCCGCTTCGCGCGCGACATCTGCCATAGTGAGACCCCCTGCGCCCTTTTTATGAAGCAAAATAATAGTTGCGTCTACAAGCCGCCTGCGGGTTTCCGCCCGCCTGTCTTCTTGCCGTCGGCGTTTTCCATCTCCTTGTAATGACGCCACATCCACGTCAACCTCCCCGGAGCATGGGCGAGCATTTTGCAAACTCTGCATAATTACTTAATGCCATCATCGCACAATATTTATTTGTAACATTCATGCATGAATGTTAGTGTGGGCTCATAAAAAAAACAATCCCTTTTAGGGACCGGAAACTCAGCTCATTCCGGAAAATAAAAAGCGGGGGAAACCATGCAATTTACTCAGGAGCACCGGGAACTTTCCGAAAGTTTGAAAAAGTTCATTGAGGCGGAAATAAATCCTCATGTTGATGAATGGGAAGAGGCGGAACAGTTCCCTGCGCACGAATTGTTTAAGAAGATGGGGGATATGGGCTTCCTGGGCATCAGCAAGCCAACTGAGGTTGGCGGCAGTGGCCTTGACTATTCCTATGAGGCCGTCGCATCCGAAGCACTCGGCTATATTGCCTGCGGCGGGGTCGCAATGGCAATCGGAGTACAGACCAACATGTCAACCCCGGCCCTCGCCCGATATGGATCAGACGAATTGCGGCGAGAGTTTCTTGCGCCGGCCATTACCGGTGACATGGTCGGCTGTGTTGGAGTAACCGAAGCGGCCGCCGGATCCGATGTCGCGAGCCTGAAAACAACCGCCCGAAAAGATGGCGATGACTATGTGATCAACGGCTCCAAAATGTATATCACCAACGCGATGCAGGCAGACTGGGTCTGCCTTCTCACCAACACGGGCGACGGCCCCGTGCACAAGAACAAGACGCTGATTATTGTGCCCATGGATAGCCCGGGGATCACCAAGCACAAACTCCGCAAGATTGGTATGATGTCCTCCGACACGGCACAGCTCTTTTTTGACGATGTACGGGTGCCCCAGCGTAACCGTATTGGTGAAGAAGGGCGCGGCTTTATTTATCAAATGCAGCAGTTTCAAGAGGAACGCCTGTTCGCCGCCGCCCGTGGCCCCCGTGTAATGGAAGAAGCCATTAACGAGACAATTGAATATACACGCGAGCGCAAGGCCTTCGGCAAAGCCATTCTGGACAATCAGGTTGTAAACTACCGGCTTGCTGAGCTTCAGACGGAAGTCGAAGCACTCCGGGCACTTACCTATCATGCCGTGGAACGATATGTAGCCGGGGAAGATGTCACCAAGCTTGACTCAATGGCGAAGCTGAAGGTCGGACGATTGCAACGTGAGGTGATGGATAGCTGTCTGCAATATTGGGGCGGCCAGGGATATATGTGGGAATCTTCCATCTCCCGCAAATTCCGCGACTTCCGCCTGACATCGATCGGCGGCGGCGCCGATGAGGTCATGCTGAAAGTCATTACAAAGCTGATGGGCATATCTCCGGACTAAGGAAGAAAATCATGGACTTAACAGATCGCGCAGAACATATGCAGTTTCGCGAAGAAGTGCGGACATTTATCTCCGAACATCGGCATCTCGCGCCAGAGGATACGACTCATTCCTACCGGCTGATGCCGCGCCCTTATTCTGAGGAAGTCAAAAACTGGCAACAGCTACTGGTTGAAAAAGGTTATGCAAGTCGGACGGTGCCAACTGAGTATGGCGGCTTTGGTGCAGAACCTGATATCCTGAAATCGAAAATCATTGCCGATGAATTTTTCAAGGCAAACGTACCGCAAGGGCTGTTTGGCCAAGGTATCTCCATGCTGACGCCCACCCTTCTTGAGCATGGAACGGAGCAACAAAAGAAGGAATGGGTCGAACGAACCATCCGCGCCGAAGTGTTCTGGTGCCAAGGCTATTCGGAACCCAATTCCGGATCTGACCTTGCCAGCCTGCAGACCAGCGCCACAGAAGACGGCGATGATTTCATCATTAATGGATCGAAGATCTGGACCACATCCGCGCATGTCGCGCAAATGATCTTCTGTCTTGTCCGGACGGAACCCGAGGCTGGAAAATATGACGGCATAAGCTATCTGATTTTTCCTATGGACACCCCGGGGATTGAGATACGCCCGCTTCAGACGATGACGGGACACCCATCTTTTAACGAGGTTTTCTTTACCGACGTACGCGTTCCCAAAAGCGCCGTTGTTGGCGGCAGGGGAAAGGGCTGGAAGGTCGCGAACAGCACGCTCTCGCATGAGCGGGGCATGCTGTCCAATGCAAATTTATCCCATGAACGTCTCCAGAAAATTGAAAAGCTACTAAAGACGGAAAGGGTCGACGCCCGCCCTATCGGCGAAACCGCAGCTTTGATGGACCGGTTTATCCGCCTTCAGGCAAGGGTGCAGAGCATGCGCCTCCATGAAATGCGTCTGATATCGGATGCGGCGGCGGACAAACCGAGAGGTCTTGGCGATATGGTCTGCAAGCTCATTGGTTGTGAACTGAACCATCAGCTGGATTCGCTTGCCATAGATATTCTCGGGGAAACCGGCGTTCTTTATGATGGCATTCCGTCTATGGAACTCGATGGTATCTGGCAGCAGCTCCATATGTACGATCTCGGCCTTATTATTGGCGGCGGTACCGCCCAGATTCAGAAAAACATCATTGCGGAACGCGGGCTCAACATGCCGCGTGAGCCGCGTCCAGCACAAGGATAACCCCATGGAATTCGGTCTTTCTCAAGAACAGCTTCTTATTCAAGATAGCTTTCGCGGAACTTTAGAGCGACTTGTCAGCCTTGACACTATTCGCGCCGTATCCAACAGCTCGCATTCGATGGACAAAGATCTCTGGACGGAACTTGTCGAACTCGGCATGCCCGGACTTCTTATCTCAGAAGAAGACGTCGGCACGGGTCTGACATTATTTGATGCCGCGATTGTCGCCATGGAACTTGGTCGGAATATGGCGCCGGTGCCCTTTGTCGCCACTGCGGTTATGGCACCTCTCGCATTGAAACTTGCGGGCAGCGACGCACAACGAGAAAAATGGCTTCCGAGAATTGCCGCTGGCGAGGTTATCATCGGCATGGTCCTTTCGGATGCGATTCATGGTGCAAAGCGCGGCGCGGGCGTTACGGCGAATAACAACAAGCTTAGCGGTCAAGCATCCTTCGCTCTTGATGCGGCAGAAGCAGATGCTCTGATTATTGCTGATGCTGAGGAGAATCTCTATCTCGTTTCGGCAGATGCAGAGGGGCTTGAATGCAATCATCTGCCCTCTATTGATGGTACGCGCCCGCTCTCTGACATCATATTAAAAGATGTTGAGGCAGATCCACTTGGTAACGGCAGCAAGGACGGCATTGCAAAAATAGTCAATGCAGGGCGAATTATACTGGCGGCAGAAAGCTTCGGAGCATCTGAGGAGATGCTGCACCGGGCGGTGGACTATGCCAAGGAACGCCGTCAGTGCGACCGGGTGAGCGGCTCCTTCCAGGCCGTCAAGCATCTATGTGCGGAAATGGCGGCGGAGTTGCAGCCGTGTCAGGCACTCATCTGGTATGCCGCCTATGCCTTTGACAGCCTACCCGAAGAGGCGGAGCTTTCCGGCCTGCTGGCGAAATCCCATATGGATGAAATCGGGCGCTTCGTCGCCCGCACGGCAACAGAGGTGCATGGCGGCATGGGTTACACGGACCTGATGGGTCTGCATTTCTGGTTCAAGCGCATCGGCTTTAACCGAGCCCAACTCGGCAGCCCCGAAAAGCTGCGTAATCTCGCGGCAGCACTCCAAGGATTGTCGGGTGCGGCCGATACGCTTCTTCAGACCGCGGCGGCGAGGTAACTTGCCTGATTAATGGCCCGCTTGGCGTCGAGTTCCATGGCCTCGAACGCGCCGCCGACGAGTTCGGCATCGATCCCGTTCGCCACCAGTTCATCATATAGACCGCGCAGCGGAAGCTGACCTGCGCAGATGATCACCGTATCGACATCCATGATTTCATATTGATCATTGATGTGAAGATGCAGACCCTGATCGTCGATCTTTACGTACTCGACTCCATTGATCATTTTCACGCCGCGCCGCGCAAGAGTGATGCGATGCGTCCATCCAGTCGTCTTGCCAAGCCCGCGCCCGACGGGCGAGGATTTCCGTTGAAGCAGAGTCACTTCCCGATCCGCCTTGGCAACAACGGGTTCAATACCAGTTACGCCACCTCGTGGATGATTCTTGAAGTCGATCCCCCATTCCTTCGCAAAGATATCAACATCAAGGGCGGAGGAAGTCCCTTCATGGGTAATCTTCTCCGCAACATCAAAACCGATGCCGCCGGCTCCCATAATAGCGACTTTCTTTCCGGCTGGTTTTTTCCCGGTGATTACATCGATATAACTAACCGCCTTGGGATGATCGATTCCCTCTATGTCGGGAATACGCGGGGAAATGCCCGTGGCGACAACTACCTTGTCATAGCCTTCTGCGGCCAGCATATCGGCATCTACCCTGGTGTTGAGCTTCAGCTTGATCCCCCGCTTTTCGATCATGCGGTTGAAATACCGGATCGTCTCGTAAAACTCTTCCTTCCCCGGTATTCGCTTCGCAAGATTGAACTGCCCGCCGATTTCTGGGGCCGCATCATAAAGCGTGACCGAATGACCGCGTTCTGCCGCAACGGTCGCGTAAGCTAAACCTGCCGGCCCCGCTCCGACAACGGCAATCCTCTTTGGTGCTTCTGCCGTTACATAGTTCAGCTCCGTTTCATGACAAGCACGCGGGTTGACGAGGCAACTGACTTCCATTCCATTGAATGTATGATCCAAGCATGCCTGATTACAGGCAATGCAGGTATTGATTTCATCCTCGCGCCCTTCGAATGCTTTCAAAACCAAATCTGAATCTGCAAGCATCGGGCGCGCCATCGAGATGATATCCGCATCTCCGCGCGTTAGCACTTCCTCTGCTACGTCCGGCATATTGATACGATTGCTGGTAATCAACGGAATAGTGAGTTCTTTCCTGAGGCGGCCTGTCACCTGGGTAAAGGCGGCCCGAGGCACCATCGTCGCGATTGTCGGCACCGCTGATTCATGCCAGGTGAAGTGCGTGCTCATGATATTGACGCCGGCTTCCTCGATCTTTTTGGCGAGTTGCACCACTTCCTCCCAGGACATACCGCCTTGCAACATGTCCATCGCGGCAATCCGGAAGACGAGAATGAAATCGGGGCCCACAGCCTCCCGCACCCGGCGCATAACCTCGACCGGAAAACGCATCCTGTTTTCAAAGGAGCCGCCCCATTCATCCGTCCGGAGGTTGGTTTTCTCAACAAGGAAGGTGCTGAGGAGATATCCAGCGGAGCCGATCACCTCCGCACCGTCATAGCCTGCTTTCTGTGCGCAGACCGCACAGTTCACAATATCTGCGATTTGCTTTTCAATCCCTGCGGCGTCCAGTTCGCGCGGGGTTTTACTGGCAATGCGGGAGCGTATTGCCGACGGCGCAACAGGATTGTCATTCCGGGCTAGTGGGCCCATATGCAGGATCTGCATGCAGATTTTAACGTCCGGGTCAGCATTATGTACGGCATCCGTTACGAGGCGATGTTCCGCCACTTCCTCATCATTTGAAAGCTTCGCACCCGCTCCGCCTTCAAGGTTTGGAGAAATACCTCCGGTGATGATCATCCCCACGCCACCGCGAGCCCGCTCCGCAAAATAGACGGCCATGCGTTCGAAACCGCCGTCAAGCTCTTCCAGCCCCGTATGCATCGAGCCCATTAACGTGCGGTTTTTGATTGTCGTAAATCCGAGATCGAGAGGAGAGAAAAGATTTGGATATTTCTGATGTGCCGGCATTATTTCTAATCCTTCATTCCGAGTTTAGGCGTGGCGCGTTCCTGCGGCAGGCGGGTTTCGTGCCGGTCCGGCAAAACACTGCGCAACGGACATCCAACGCGTCGCGACCTCTCCAGATACTTTCAGTTTCGTATCGGCAATATTGCGGGTCTGCGTAACAACCTGACAGAACTCCGAAGCATCGCCTTCAACAAGAGAAGTGATGATCTCCGGAGTCCGATCCCAGAATTCGCCAGACGGAGCGGTCAACCTGACGCAAGGAACCGGTTCAGGGACTTCTTCCTTACGATTGATGAAGGTCCAGCCGAAAGTATTCATCCCCATCACGGCAATACTTTTAATCAGGTCTCTGTTTTCCCGTTCAACACCCAGCAGATCGTAGATTTCCTGCGCATGGGACCAGGTTTCCATCAGCCGAGCCGAGATGCTGGACCGCGCGCTCATACTCGGCCCAACCCAAAGCAGCCGTTGTTTCGGATCGGCGGCATAAAACCGGTCCGACATCTCCAAATAGTAGCTCCGCCACGCATCCCGAAGCGCAATCCCCTTCAAACCATTCAGCATCTCATCTGTCGCCGCCACAAGGGAATCTGTCTTTTCCTGAATAACTTTGAGTTCGCCGTAAACCCGTTTGAACTCTTCTTCATCCGCGAGGGTCAGATCGGCTACATAGTTGAAGAAATGCAAATGCTGCATGACGTCATTTACGGTCCAGTCGCGGAACAAGGTTACCTGATCGTAATCCGCATCGCCAAGCGGTTCGATAAGATGGTAAAGCGCTTCGCTTTCATCCCTGAAGTCATAGGCTTCTTTCAGCATTGCTTGAAACTCCCTTCTATTTCCGCATTATTCTGGCGCTTCGATCTCAAACAAAAGATCGTCAACAGACACCTGGCTTGCCGCCGTAGCAATCACATTCTCCACGGTACCGGAAACTTCTGACAAAATATCATGCTGCATCTTCATCGCCTCCAGAACGGCAAGACGAGCCCCGACCTCCACCGTATCGCCGGCTTTCACAAAGACTTCCAGCAAGGTGCCGTGCATGGGCGCCGTCACCTGGCCACTGCCCGCCGCCGCCGCAGCTGAAAGCGGGAAGGCAATCTCATTGGTAAAGCGCATGGTTTTACCATCATCAGTGAGTTCCAGCATCCCTTCGGACAATGCTTCATAATGCACACGTTTGCGGTTGCCATCGACGGTGAGTTGCGCTCTGTTCTCGCTCCGCCCCATCACCTCCAGTGATAACGAGGTTTCACCAACCACCACATTGTAACCGCCTTCGCGCTTCGGTGCGACGGTTACATCGATCTTCTCGTCTTCGCTCGCGAAGACATAACGGGTCAACAATTCACCGCCGCTTGACCAGTCCACCAACTGCTCGCTCACAAACAATGCCGATGATTTGGCCCTGTCCCGTTCGACCTGATAAAGGAGTACGGCGGCCATCGCCATTTCACTCTGATCCGGCGCCTTCGCGGCAAGCCGCCCGCCATCGAACAAATCGCCGATAAAGGCCGTCGTCGCTTCTCCTTTTGCGAAAGTTTCCTCATTGAGAATATCGATAAGGAAGCCACGGTTTGTCGTCAGGCCGAATATAACCGTATTTTTAAGCGCCTCGATCAGACGGTGACGCGCAATCTCTCGGCTATCGCCGTAGGCAATAACTTTTGCGATCATCGGATCGTAAAAAGGCGAAATCTCCTGTCCGGAATCAATACCGGCGTCGAAGCGAACGCCCTCTCCTGCCGCCGCCTGCCATGCCGTAATCCTGCCCGTACAGGGAAGGAAATCCTGCGCGGTATCTTCCGCATAAAGGCGTACTTCAATCGCATGCCCTTGCAGCTTCACGTCCTGCTGTTCAATCCCGAGCGGCTTACCTTGCGCCACCTGAATTTGCAAGGAAACAAGATCAGTCCCCGTCACCATTTCAGTCACCGGGTGTTCCACTTGCAAGCGTGTGTTCATTTCAAGATAGTAGAAGTTATCCCCGGCATCGAG
>CALEMG010000263.1 GCA_937910835.1 uncultured Alphaproteobacteria bacterium
GAAGACCGACAGGACAATAACAAACAGCGGTGAAGTGGCGGCAATCGCCCCGGCATCGGCGAGCGGGATGTATTTCACTGCCGTGAAGATGCAGATCGTCGCCCCCAAAAGGAGCATGGAACGCAAAACCTGCACTTTCAGGTTATTCGTACGGATTAGGTCAAGCCCATGCGTGGGTCCCATAAATATAATGAACAAAAGGATGTGAAAAAAGCATCGGGCCCAGACAACCTGAAGCGGCGAGAAGCTCTGCGCGGCCAGCTTGGCGAAGGAATCCATTACTGCAAAGAGAAAAACTGCTATGCAAAACAGGAAAATGCCCCGGTATGGCGATAGCGCGGGTGTAACTGTTGGATGCGTTGACATCAGGCTGCCTCGATTGTTATTTTTTATGTGAGGCCTGAACCCCGTAATTCCTAAAACGATCTTCCTATTTGTCGGGGATGTCAAGTTTTCCAATGACAAGCATATGGATGCTGATAGGGTCAGGATTTAGGATAAAGCCCGTCCAGCATCCATCGCTGGCTGAGATTCCGGGACCTTGAGAGGGAGGCAAAAAAATGCATCTGAACGAAATTGTGAATTTGACCCGTCACACGATCAATGACCCTGCCTTTCGCGCCACCTGCCGCGACCAGCTGAATAAGCAGGGCGTTCTGGTCATGCCGGAATTCGCAACAAAAGCGGCGATTGAGGCGATACAGGTCGAAGGGGAGGCCAATCGCGACAAGGTCTATGCCAACCGAGAGGAACATACTGTCTATCTCAGCGCGGTCGATCCGGCCTTTCCCGCCGATCATACGCGCAACCGCATGGTTGTCTCGTCGAAGGGCTGTATCACCGATGATGTCCTACCGGGAGACTCGCCGCTCCGGACCTTGTATGACGCGCCGGAATTCCGGGATTTTCTCTGCGACATACTGGGGGAGGAGAGACTTTATAACTATGCCGATCCGCTCTCCTCGGTGAATTTGCATTATGCGGAAACAGGGCAGGAGCTGGGCTGGCATTTCGATTATTCCTCCTTCGCCATCACATTGATGGTGCAGCCCACGACCAGCGGCGGGGAATTCGAGTATGTCAGCGCCCTTCGCGCCGCCGATGCGGGGGACATGAATTTTAACGGTGTGGCCGATGTTCTGGATGGCAGGACGGCGGTGAAACGCCTCTCCATGAATGCCGGGGCGCTTGTCCTCTTTCGCGGACGGAACTCCCTGCACCGGGTGACGCCGAATGAGGGGTCGCAAACCCGTATGCTTGCCGTTCTTGCCTATAATACGGAGCCCGGGATCGCGCTTTCAAAGGAAGCGCAGATGACATTTTACGGGCGAACCGCCTGAGTATCACCGGAATAATCGATAAGTTGCGCGATTCCCGCTTTCTATTTCGCGGGCAATTGAGTAGCTTGGCGCTATGACTGAAGCTCTATTATATGAACAAGATGGGGGAGTTGTAACCCTCACGATCAATCGGCCGGAGGAGCGCAATGCCCTCTCCGATGATATCATCTTCGACGCATTCCTGAATGCGGCGGACCGTATCAACAAAGACAACAGCGTGCGCTGCGTGATCCTGACGGGGGCAGGCAAGGCCTTCTCCGCCGGTGGCAATGTCAAGCATATGCGCGACAAGGAAGGGCTTTTTGCCGGATCACCCGCTGAAATCCGTGAAGGATATCGCCGGGGCATCCAGAAAATCCCGCTCGCCTTCTATAATCTTGAAGTGCCGACCATCGCGGCGGTCAACGGTCCGGCGGTCGGTGCAGGCTGTGATCTCGCCTGCATGTGCGATATTCGCATTGCCGGAAGTTCAGCGCGTTTCGCGGAAAGCTTCGTGAAACTCGGTATTATTCCGGGCGATGGCGGGGCCTGGTTCCTGCCGCGCGTCATCGGGCGCAGCCGAGCGGCGGAACTGACCTTCACTGGCGACATGATTGACGCCCCGACCGCACTTGATTGGGGCCTTGTTTCCAGCGTGGTGGAAGATGCCGATCTGATGACGGCGGCGACGGATCTTGCCAAACGCATCGCGGCAAACCCGCCCCATGCACTCCGGATGGCGAAGAAACTGCTGCGCGAAGGGGAGCATATGCGCCTCGACAGCCTGCTGGAAATGTCCGCGGCATTCCAGGCGGCCTCGCATTATACAAAAGACCATGAAGAGGCAATTGCTGCCTTCTTTGAAAAACGACCGGGAAATTTCAAAGGTGAATGACCCTTTCCTCATCCTCGAAGGACGTCGTGCCGCCAGTAGGCTGGCATTGCGGGGCCAAACAATCGGCCTCGCAAGCCCAGCCCGGTACGCTCAGGGAGAGGATGGGGAAATTTTTAAAGTAAATAATAAGAAT
>CALEMG010000264.1 GCA_937910835.1 uncultured Alphaproteobacteria bacterium
CATCTCCGAAGAGGGTGAGATTCTGCTGAAAGGCCCGCATGTCTTTCTTGGCTACCTAAATCAGCCGGAGAAGACCGCAGAAACATTGACGGATGGTTGGTTGCACACCGGTGATGTCGGATATGTGGATAACAATGGATTTGTTAAAATCACCGACCGGATGAAAGATATCATTATTACGGCTGGCGGGAAGAACATCACACCGTCGGAAATAGAAAACCAATTGAAGTTCAGCCCCTATATCTCGGACGCGGTTGTCATCGGCGACAAGCGCAAGTACCTCAGTTGTTTGATCATGATTGATCATGAGAATGTGGAGAAATATGCGCAAGATCTCGACGTTCCTTTTACGAACTTTCAGAGTCTTTGCAAAACTAATGAGGTTTTAGACTTGATCCGCGAAGAAGTGGAAAAGGTGAACAAGAATTTTGCGCAGGTCGAGACGATTAAGGAATTCAGGTTGATTGAGGAAGTTCTCACTGCGGAGGATGATGAGTTGACACCGACCATGAAACTGAAGCGCTCATTCGTAAACCAGAAATACAAAGGGCTGATCGATACGATGTACGCTTGAGTAGAAATTTCGATAAATTAGAAAAATAGGGTATTATATCGTTATCAGGGAATAATTTGGGAGAATAATCATGAAACGTAGAAGCTTTTTAAATATCTCGTTGAGCGCGGTTGCGACAATTGCGACGGCATTCATCGGATCGGCTGGAATAGCGTCGGCTGATCAAGGTATTTCTGACGATAAAATTGTTCTTGGATCGCATCAACCGCTTTCCGGACCTGTCGCTCTTTGGGGTGTGCCGGTCACAAATGGCATGCGGATGGCTGTTGAAGATATAAATGCGAAGGGTGGCGTTAATGGCCGCATGATTGAATTGATTGTCGAAGATTCGGCTTATCAGCAGAACAAAGCCGCTCAGGCCGGGGATAAACTTCTCAAGAAGGACAAGGTATTTGCCCTCGTCGGGGCGCTTGGAACGCCAACTAATATGGTGACGATGCCGCGCGCGCTTAAAATGGGTGTCATGAATGTGTTCCCTGTGACGGCGGCAAACGAAATGTTCGAGCCATACCATAAACTTAAGTTCGGTGGTTTCACGCCTTACAGCGATCAGATGCAGGCTGCGGTGAAATATTTTGTCGATAATAAAGGTATCAAAAAAATCGGCGTTCTTTATCAGGATGATGATTTTGGTAAAAATGTGCTGCACGGTTGTGAAGATCAGGCCAAGGCCATGGGCCTTCCTGAGGTTGTGAAAACCAACTTCAAGCGTGGATCAAAGGACTTTTCATCACAGATTGCCCAGCTCAAATCTGAAGGCGTTGAACTGGTCTGCCTCGGGACGATTATCGGTGAGACTATCGGGAGCATGGCAACCGCTAAGAAAATTGGCTACGATCCGATTTTTGTTGTCAGTTCAGCCGGTTACGTTCCTGAAAATGTGACGCTCGCGAAGGGGTTGACGGAAGGCCTTTACGGGACAAGTCAAACACCTATCCCATACTACGACGAGGCAAGCCCGGAAGTTAAAGCATGGATGGATGACTATAAGAAACGCTTCGGTGACGACGCGGTTTTACAGTCCATTGCCGGTTATGATGCAATGCATGTTTTCGGCATGGCCCTTGAGAAAGCCGGTCCAGACCTGACCGCTGAGAAAGTTGCGGAAGCTATTGAGAGCATCAAGGACTATCGGAATATTTTCGGCGGGGCGCCTTACAGCTTCTCGGCTGAAGATCATCTGGGTCCGGATGCCCGCAACAGTGCGCAGCTCTCACAGGTTGTTGGGGATAAATGGAAACTGGTCGGCCCGATTAGTTACTAGTACCACGTGGTGGTAGAAGAAAAGCCCGGCTTTCGAGCCGGGCTTTTTGCTTCTGAACTATGATTACGTATTTTGAACGACGAGTTCCCGGTAGAGATTTTGAATTCGCGTGGTCATCGGTCCGATCCCATCATCTGATCCAATCTTCTTTCCATCGATATGCGAGACGGGCGTTTGGGCCCCGAACGAGCAGGTCAGGAATGCTTCGTAGGCGCCATATGCCTCGACCAGAGAATAGTTTTTCTCAAATACCGGAATATTATTCGCCCGGCACAGATCGATAACTTTCTGCCGTGTGACCCCGTTCATGCAATAGTCACCCGTCGAGGTCCAAACTTCTCCCTTTCGGACGATGAAAAAGTTGCAGGCGTTAGTCGTATTGACGAATCCATGCGGGTCCAGCAGCAGCCCTTCATC
>CALEMG010000265.1 GCA_937910835.1 uncultured Alphaproteobacteria bacterium
TCATTTCGACAAAGCGGGCTTGGTAAAGTCGAAACAATCCCGGCAGCCGGTACCAAGCGACGGATGGATAGGCATGATGAACCGAATGAAGATTATTGTTTAGAAACAAAAATCGCAACGGTCCTTTGTCATTGATCAGAACGGAACGCGCTCGCCGGTCGGGATGCGCCTGATGCTCAAGAAAGGTGCGGATCATCAGAAGCGACATGCCAAAATAGGCGGCAATACTGTAGCCAAGAATGGAAGTGTTGGAATAATAACCGATAAAGATAAGAAGCAAAGCACTAAGCGTAGATTGAAGCGCCCAGTCGCCAAGCAATCGACGGTCCCCATTTCGAATTCTCTGAATATCTGCGCGAATGAGGCTGGATACTCCTATTGCGGGACCAATTAGCATGCGCCCTATGAGAATGTTATTGGCATTCCGCATCAGTTTCTGCGCGGGGTTGAGTTTCGCCCATTGCCGGCCTGTGACGTACCAACTTTCCGGATCTTCGGTCGGGTCGGTGATCCGCGCCCTTTGATGATGGGTGAGGTGAACGTCCTTGAAGCGTGGGTAGGGCATGAACAGCCCGATTGGAAAATAGACAATCAGGTCATTCAGGCGGCGATTAACGAAGGGGTGGCCATGGATGCATTCATGTTGAAGGGAAGAGTGAAAAGTAATCACCGGGATGAGCAACAGAACTGTGAGCCAGAGGGGCGAAGTTACTGGCCCAAAAAGGATAAACCCCCAAATTCCATAGCACAGCATTATCAATGCAAGGGTTCTGATTTCCTGCCGTTCACGCAACAACACAGTTCGCCAACTCCTTAAGCTATTGTTAGATGACGAGAATTATGAGCTATCGGACAGGGAATATACAATGCGACAGTTCGCTAATTTTTATGTTAATATAAAACTTAAATTCAATATTGTTACTTAATTAGGAAATTGGTGTGAATTCACTGCATTTTGAGAAAGAAAATCTGGATAAGCGGGATGTTGCCGAAATATTTCGTGACCGAATGGCGCTGCTGCTGGCGCGCAAGGGATTTAATCTAAGCCAGTTTGCCAGCAGCGTTGGCATCGACAGATCGGCGCTCAGCCAGTTCCTTGCGCCGGGCTCTACGCGGTTGCCGCGTGCTGAAACCCTGTGTGCTATCTCCCGCACCTACGGTGTTTCCGTCGACTGGCTGATGGGCCTGATCGCGAATGATGAAATCGCTAGCGAAGCTGTTCCCATGATCGAGATTGAACGGGTCACGGAAGCCTCGGCCAGTGTCAAGCTGGCGAAATGGCATCGGGAGGCAATGGGATATAAAATTCGCTATGTACCGAGTACCTTGCCGGATCTCCTTCGAACGGAGGAGATCGGTGTTTATGAATTCGGTGATTTCACGACTATCGAGCGTGAAGCGAAAGAGCGACAAATGCAGGATCAGCTAAGTTATTCACGTCGCCCGGAAACGGATATGGAGGTTTGCATGCCGTTTCAGGTGATAGAACAGCTTGCAAAGGGAGAAGGGATTTGGCGTCAGGTTCCGATCTCCATCCGTCGCGATCAGATGAAAAACATGATCCGTCTGACCGAAGAACTCTATCCCACTTTTCGGCTGTTCCTGTTTGATGCGCGGAAGATCTACTCTGCGGCCTATACTCTGTTCGGCCCGCTTCGTGCCGCCATTTATATCGGGAACATGTATCTTCTTGTAAATTCCGTCGAGCATATCCGTGCGCTGACGGTGCATTTCGACGGACTCATCAGGAGCGCGGAGGTCGCACCGGACAAGGCACCGGAAACAATCGCAGAATATCTAAAGACGTTGAGTTAATCCAACACCCAAAGTAATCGGCGTGGAAGATGGACAGTCACTGTCGTTCCTTCCTTGAACGGCTCCGCGATATGGGGGGGCAGCAATGCCTCAAAGGAGATACTTTCTTTTCGCAGTTCAATCCGGGTTTGGTTGCCGAGAAACTGCTTTGAAATTATTGTTGCCTGAAAACTATTCTCAATATCCCCATCAACTCCGACGACAATATTTTCCGGTCGAAAGGTTAGCATGTTGCCGGAAACAGGAGCGTCTTCTGGCAGAGTAAATCGACCAAGAGGGCATTCGAAGTATCCAGAGGTGCAATCACCCGGAACAAAATTTTTCGCACCGAAGAATTTTGCCACTTCCTGATTTTTCGGCTTTTGATAGAGAGAGGCGGCAGGTGCGTATTGCCTAAGCATTCCGCTAAAAATGAGGGCAATTTTGCTGGAGAGAGCGACAGCCTCTTCCTGATCATGGGTAACGAAGATGAAGGTGATCCCGGTTTCGCGCTGAATGTGCTTCAGCTCGATCTGCATCGCCTTGCGCAGCTTCAGATCGAGCGCCGACAGCGGCTCGTCCAGCAACAGCACCTTGGGCTGCGGCGCCAGAGCCCGCGCCAGCGCCCCGCGCTGTTGCTGCCCCCCCGAAAGCTGCGCCGGTTTGCGCGCGGCGAATTGCGTGAGTTGCACAAGCTCCAGCATGGCAGACGCGCGCGTCCTTGCCTCCGCCTTGGACGCGCCGAGCATCTCCAGACCG
>CALEMG010000266.1 GCA_937910835.1 uncultured Alphaproteobacteria bacterium
CCTCTTGGGGAGCTTGAGACCCGTATTTCCGGATATGAGAACATTCTCGCGGCGCTAACTGAAACACGGCAGATCGACGCAAACGCCGCCCGCACTATTGGCTTTGGTTTAGGATTACTGGCAAAAGAGGGGGACGACGGCAAACGCTATATCTCGCTCCCCTTATCGGCGCAGGATGGTGGCGTTTATCTCGGTCCCGTCTATCTGATGCGACTTGGCTCGATCATTGGAAGCAAATAGGCATTCTCAGAATTTCTTTGATGTCTCTTCCGCCTTATGCACGCGGCCAAAATCCGGCTCCGGCGTCTCTTGACCAGCATCGATAATCTGTCGCCGGATCGCCCGCGTACGGGAGAAGATGTTGAACAAAGTCTCCCCGTCATCACGCCGGATGGCCCGCTGCAGCGCCGTCAGATCCTCGGTAAAGCGGCCCAGCATTTCCAGCACAGCCTCCTTGTTATTCAAAAACACATCCCGCCACATGGTCGGATCGGATGCGGCGATACGGGTAAAGTCCCGGAAACCGCCGGCGGAATATTTGATCACTTCCGACTGGGTCACATCTTCCAGGTCATCCGCCGTGCCGACGATATTATAAGCGATCAGATGCTGGATATGGGACGTGATGGCGAGAACCAGATCATGATGCTCCGCATCCATAATCTCAACCTTGCTGCCCATCGCCGCCCAGAAGGCCGTCAATTTCTCGACCGCCGCATCGCTTGACTGTCCGCAAGGCGTCAGGATGAGCCAGCGATCGATAAAGAGCTCCGCAAAACCCGCAGCTGGTCCTGATTTTTCCGTCCCTGCAACCGGGTGACCCGGGATAAAATCAACGTCATTCGGCATATGCGGGCCAATGGCTTCAATCACCGCACGTTTAACCGACCCCACATCGGTGAGGATGGCCCCTTTCTCAAGCGTCGGCGCAACCTGTTCCGCCAGCTTGCTGTAAGTGCCGAGCGGGGTGCAGAAAATTACCAGATCCGCGCCTTTGACTGCCTCAACCGGGCTGTCATATGCCACGTCAACGATACCGAGTTCCTTGGCGACACGGCGGCTGTCCGCCGTGCGCGCCGCACAGACGATTTCATCAGCAAGATTATGCTGACGCGCAGACCGCGCAATCGATGATCCGATAAGACCTATACCGATCAATGCCAGCCGTTTGAACTTCACTTCCGTCATTTTCTAATTGCCGAGGAATTCCCTCAGCGCCTCTATCACTGCGTGGTTTTCATCATCCTGCCCTATCGTCATGCGCAGGCAGGTCGGAAGGCCATATCCTGCAACCGCTCGAAGCAGCAAGCCCTTTTTCGCAAGATATGCTTCGGCATCATTGGCAGTCTTCCCGCTTTCATCAAAATCTATGAGTAGGAAATTGCCGACGCTTGGCGTGACATCCAACCCCATTCCACGGAAACTTTGTGTCAGGATCGGCAGCCATTTATCGTTATGCTGCCGCGCCTTTTCGATATGCGCCTGATCACGAACGGCCTCAACCCCGCCCGCCTGAGCAAGGGCGTTAACATTAAACGGTCCGCGCGCACGATGCAGCACATCAACGACAGCTGGAGGGCAATAGGCCCAGCCGAGTCGCAACCCGGCAAGGCCGTAGATCTTTGAAAAGGTCCGGGTCATGACCACATTATCATGGGCATCGACCAGCTCAACACCCGCGCGATAATCATCGCGGGTGACATATTCCGCATAGGCCGCATCCAGCACGAGAAGAATATCATCGCGCAGACCTTCGCGCAGACGTGCCACCTCCGAAAGCGGCAAATAAGTGCCGGTCGGATTATTTGGATTTGCGAGAAAGACGATCTTTGTGTTCTCTGTCACCGCCGCGAGCAGATTGTCTACATCCGCAGT
>CALEMG010000267.1 GCA_937910835.1 uncultured Alphaproteobacteria bacterium
TTTCCTGATTTCAGATCACAGATGGAGACTTTAGATGACCAACACTCACCCTTACTGGGCAAACTATGGCTACTACCCGCCAGCAGCCCCGGATGCCAACCCGAACAATCCCCTGAATCTGCCGGACCGCTTTTTTCCGGTACCCGGCCATCCGGGCTATCATCCGGGGAACACCCACCCTGCGACCGCACCGGCGCCGGTTCATCACACGCATATCTATCCTCACCCCTATCAGCAGTTTACACATCATCCGACGGCGGCTCCGGCACCAGCGCATTATACCCATCACTACCCTAACCCGCCTCACAACCAGTATATCCACCATACCCTACCCGCGCCCCATCCGGCGCAGGAGCATCATATCCACCATCACCCAGTGCCGACGGCCAGTCACTCTTCACACCCCCACCCCGGGCCGACCCATATCCCGGTACCGTGGGCCCAACCGTGGGCAAATGCACCACAGGAACATCATGTCCATATTCTGCAAATCCGGGTAATTGTCCTCGACGAAGGTACCGACAACGTCGGATGGACCTGGCATATCACCGATCGTGACAGTACCCCCGTTACGGGCACGGTCAAGATTCACGATACATTGAAAGAATGCATAGAGGATGCCAGCCAGCACGGCAACACCAGCACAAATCCAAAACATAAAGATTTTTCAGAATCGACCTGGATCTGGCATATCACCGGTCGAGACGGCAATCCGCAGAAAGTTTCCGCTACCGTTCACAAAAATCTCGATGATTGTATCGCGGATGTGCGCAAACACAGTATAGCTGCGCATTAGAAGGACGAACTACCAACCTTGGCAGTCTAGATACAGCAGCGATGCGGTGGCATAATCCGCCGCATCGCGCTCTTCTCCTTAACCGTCGAGCTTGGGTCGCAGGATTTCGGTGACGACGCCGGGGTTCGCTTTTCCTTGCGTCGCCTTCATCACCTGCCCCATGAAGAAGCCGAACAGCTTATCCTTGCCGCCACGATATTCCGCGACCTTGTCCGGGTTGGCGGCTATCACTTCGTCGATCGCGGCCTCGATCGCGCCAGTATCAGAAACCTGTTTCAGGCCCTTTTCCTCAACGATGTCCGCAGCCGCCTAGCCGGTATCGAACATTTCCTCGAAGACTTCCTTCGCAATCCTGTTGGAAATGGTGCCGTCCGCGATCAGGTCAATGAGTTCGCCCAAAGCCACCGCATCAACGGGGCTATTGGTAAGCGCCTTGCCCGTGCGATTGAGATGGCCGAACAGCTCTCCGATAACCCAGTTGGCCGCGATTTTCGCTTCGCGCCCCTCAGCCACCACCTCGAAATAGTCTGCAACCTCTTTTTCCGCAACCAACACGCCCGCATCATAGGCAGAAAGGCCGAGCTCATTGATAAAGCGCGCCTTTTTATCGTCCGGCAGTTCCGGCAGGGTTTCACGAATCCGCGCGACAAAGGCTCCGTCGAACTCGAGCGGGAGCAAGTCCGGGTCAGGGAAATAGCGATAATCATGCGCCTCTTCCTTAGAGCGCATGGACCGCGTCTCCCCCTTGTCCGGATCATAAAGGCGGGTTTCCTGATCGACGGTGCCGCCTGCCTCCAGAATATCCACCTGGCGGTTGGCCTCATAAATGATGGCCTGCTGCATGAAACGCACGGAGTTGATATTTTTCATCTCGCAGCGGGTGCCGAATTCATCGCCGGGTTTTCGCACCGAGACATTCACATCGGCGCGCATGGAGCCTTCGTCCATATTCCCATCGCAAGTGCCGAGATAGCGGACGATGCTACGGATTTTCTTCACATAGGCCGCCGTTTCCTCGGGGGAACGCAAGTCCGGCTCGGACACGATTTCCATCAGCGGTACGCCGGAGCGATTAAGGTCGATGAAGCTCATGCTCGGATGCTGGTCATGCAAGCTCTTTCCCGCGTCCTGTTCCAGATGCAGGCGGGTGATCCCGATTTCCCGTGTCTCGCCATCAGGAAGATCGATAAGGATTTTACCCTCGCCAACAATCGGCTGCAGATACTGGCTGATCTGGTAACCCTGCGGCAAGTCGGCGTAGAAATAGTTCTTGCGGTCAAAAACCGAGAATTCATTGATCTTGGCGTTAAGGCCGAGACCGGTGCGCACCGCCTGCTCGACCGCCATCTCGTTGATCACGGGCAGCATGCCCGGCATCGCCGCATCAACGAAGGAAACCTGACTGTTCGGCTCCGCTCCGTAAGCAGCGGACGCACCCGAAAAAAGCTTCGACTTGCTGGTCACCTGCGCATGGATCTCAAGGCCGATCACGACCTCCCAATCCCCGGTGGCGCCCTGAATAATCATACCCATTGTTATCCCCTCCACCAGTCGGTCGGTGTGGCGGTAAATCCGGCGGCTTCTTCCAGAACACCGCCAACACGGAAGACAGTTTCTTCATCAAACGGCTTGCCCAGCAGTTGCAGGCCAAGCGGAAGACCATCTTTCGAGAGACCGGCCGGCACCGAAATCCCGGGAAGGCCCGCAAGGCTCGCTGGCACCGTGAACACGTCATTGATGTACATGGCAAGCGGATCATCCCCCTTCTCACCAAAGCCAAAGGCGGCGGAGGGTGCAGTCGGGGTCAGGATCGCATCGACATTGAGATATGCCTGTTTGAAGTCTTCGGCAATCCGCGCCCGGACTTTCTGTGCCTTCAGGTAATAGGCGTCGTAATATCCCGCCGACAGCGCATAGGTGCCGATCAGCAGCCGGCGCTTCACTTCGGCGCCGAAGCCCTCGGCCCGTGTGTTTGCATACATCTCGTTGAGGTCTTCTCCCTCAACCCGGAGGCCATAGCGCACGCCGTCATAGCGCGCGAGGTTGGAGGAGGCTTCCGCCGGTGCAATGATATAGTAGGCAGCAAGCGCATATTTCGTATGCGGCAGGCTGATCTCAACGATTTCCGCCCCGGCGTCTTTCAGCCAATCGATACCCTGCTGCCAGAGCGCGCTGATTTCATCGCTCATGCCCTCCAGCTGGTATTCCTTCGGGATACCGATTTTCAGGCCCTTGATATCGCCGGTCATGGCATCCTCGAAATTCGGGACCGGCATATTGACGCTGGTGCTGTCTTTCGCATCAAATCCAGCC
>CALEMG010000268.1 GCA_937910835.1 uncultured Alphaproteobacteria bacterium
GAGATCCTGCCGGGATTGGAAGTAACAGCGGAGACGGTATGGAATCTTCTTGCCGATCTTGTCGCCAGATTTGGCCCGCGGAATAAGCAGCTGCTTGCAAAGCGTGAAGAGTTGCAGGCCAAAATCGATGCCTGGCACCTCGCCGCGAAAGGTAAGCCCTATGACGCTGCCGCTTACAAGGCGTTCCTTGAAGAAATTGGTTATCTGGTGCCTGAAGGTCCCGCGTTTCAGGTCACCACCGCGAATGTCGATCCTGAGATTTCGGATGTTGCCGGACCGCAGCTTGTTGTCCCGGTCATGAATGCTCGCTATGCGCTCAATGCTGCTAACGCCCGTTGGGGCAGCTTGTATGATGCGCTCTATGGGACGGATATTTTGCCCGAGACGGATGGATGCGAGAAAGGCAACGGCTATAATCCGGCGCGTGGTTTGAAGGTCATTGAATATGGCTTTGGCGCTCTTGATCGCACCGCACCGCTCGCCAGAGGCAGTCATAAGGATGCGCAAGCCTATCGCTTGAAAGATGACGGTGGTCGCAAACAGCTTGAAGTGGAGCTTGCGGATAGTTCGCTCACGGGCCTTGCCGACCCCGCACAGTTTGTCGGTTATCTCGGCGAGAGTACGCCATCGTCCATCCTCCTTAAAAAGAACGGCCTGCATCTCGATATCCAAATTGATCCGGAGCATCCTGTCGGGAAAGATCATCCAGCGGGCGTGAAGGACATTTTGATGGAATCGGCGCTTTCCACTATTCAGGACTGCGAGGATTCTGTTGCGGCAGTGGACGCGGAGGACAAGGCCCTTGTCTATCGAAACTGGCTTGGCCTGATGAAGGGTGATCTTGAGGATAGTTTTGAAAAAGGCGGGAATATGGTGGCTCGGACACTGAACCCTGACCGGACTTATCTTGACCCAGTAGGATCGAAGCTAACCCTGCATGGCCGTAGCCTGTTGCTGGTCCGCAACGTTGGTCATTTGATGACGATAAATGCGGTCCTCGATTCTGATGGGAATGAAATACCTGAGGGTATTCTCGATGCGGTAATGACCACTGCCGGAGCTCTTCATGACCTGAAGGGGATGGGACGCCATTCAAACAGCCGTGCGGGCAGCCTCTATATTGTGAAGCCGAAAATGCATGGGCCGGAAGAAGTGTCCTTCACGAATGACCTTTTCGCGGCGATTGAGGATGGCTTCAACCTCCCCCGAAATACGCTAAAAGTCGGGGTCATGGATGAGGAACGGCGCACAACGGTCAATCTAAAGGAATGTATCCGGGCCGTGTCGGAACGAATTTTCTTCATTAACACAGGTTTTCTTGATCGTACTGGCGATGAACTCCACACCAGTATGGAGGTCGGGCCCTTCATGCGGAAAGATGCTGCGAAGGGTGAACCCTGGATTGCCGCCTATGAGGATTGGAATGTCGATATCGGTCTGGAAACCGGGCTGCCCGGACATGCTCAGATCGGCAAAGGCATGTGGGCGATGCCGGATGAAATGACAAAGATGATGGCTGCGAAAATCGGTCACCCGATGGCGGGTGCCAACTGCGCTTGGGTTCCCTCTCCTACGGCGGCAACGCTGCATGCATTGCATTATCATGAGGTATCGGTAAAGGAGCGTCAAAAGGAGATTGCGGTGCGCGATCGAGCAAGCCTTGATAGCATCCTGACTCCGCCGCTTTTGATGGGCGAGAATTTGTCGGAAAAAGAGATCCAGGCGGAGCTCGATAATAATGCGCAAGGGATTCTTGGATATGTGGTCCGATGGATCGACCAAGGTGTTGGTTGCTCTAAGGTGCCGGACATTAATAACGTGGGCCTGATGGAAGATCGTGCGACGTTGCGTATTTCCAGCCAGCATATTGCCAACTGGTTGCATCACGGTAGCTGTACGGAAGACCAGGTAACGGAAACCATGAAGCGCATGGCGACAACTGTCGATGAGCAAAACGCCGGTGATCCGTTTTACACGCCAATGGCTGGGCATTTTGATACGTCGGTTGCTTTCAAAGCGGCCTGTGACCTTGTTTTCAAGGGGCGGGAGCAGCCAAACGGTTATACGGAGCCGATCCTCCATGCGCGCCGCATTGAGGCTAAGGCTAGCTAGTCTTTTACATGGCTATTAAGTGGCGAAACGAATTTAACAGGAGGGCTATATGCTCACAGTAAACCGATTGTCTCATGCGGACGCACTCATCCTCATTCATGGCGCCCGGGAGAAAGCCGCTGAAATTGGTGTGCCAATGTGTATTTCTGTTGTTGACGAAAGCGGTAATCTGATTGCGTTTGAACGCATGGATGGGGGAAAGGTCACAAGTATTACGATCTCCGCTGATAAAGCCTATACAGCGGCTGCTGCCCGCAAGGCAACTCATGAATATAATGCGGTAAATGTGCCCGGCAATCTGGCCTTCGGTATTCATACAGAGGTTGGAGGTAGGGTATCGTCTGTCGGGGGCGGCTTTCCAGTCAGTGTGAATGGCGAGGTGGTTGGTGGGATTGGCCTCAGCTCAGGGACGCCAGCACAGGATATGGAATGCGCGGAGGCTGGTCTCAAACATTACTATCAGATGCTCGAATAACCTTCCGTTCTCTTGTGTTGCGTGGGCTTCTACGTCTATAACAAACAATTAGGCAGACTAATTGTTTGATCTGGCGGGAAAAGAGGCTTGGTACAGCACAATGGCGGGTGATAAAGCCAATAAAAGCAATAAAGTCACTGGTGATATGCAAATGACAACGCTTGATGGCGTTGTAGGATTTCATATGCGCAAGGCGATCTTGCGGGCGCAGGGCACATTTGCAACGGTGGCTGGAAAAAAGCTGATGACCGGGCAGTACTCCGTTATGGCTATCATCAACGAAAACCCTGGCCACACGCAGAGCGCCATTGCAGAAGCTGCGGGTCTCGATCGGTCGTCCCTTGTTCCCATTTTGAATAAATTCGAGACCGAAGGGCTGATTTTGCGTGCGCCTGTTAAGGGGGACAAGCGGGCCTATGCTGTTCGCTTGACGAAAAAGGGGGAACGGGAACTGGCCGAGCTCGAAGAAAAAGTGAGGGAGATTGAGGCAAAGGTGGTTGCCGGTCTCGGGGCGGATGACCATCAGCGTCTGATCAGCCTGCTGAAAAGGTTTCACGACATCCTGTAGCCGAAGATTTTCAAGCATTGTTCGAAACATTCAACACGATATTCCCCGTTGAATTATTTCGCGTACTAGTCCAACGATTAGTCTATCTTGGTGGGACGTGTAGTTTACCCTTTGTAAAATTTTTACAGGCATTGGGTATGTCCGATACTCAACCACCTATATCTTGTGATCGAATTAGTATATAATTATGCACTTATAAGAATGCGTTCTTAAAAGTGCATAAAATTAAATCATAGCAACCATAACGCTGGTTTCGGGCGGGTCAATTTCGTATACTTTCTCCACCGGCAGAGCGTTCATCCGGAACGCGGCGACAAGGGGGTGATATGGGGATGATGTTTAGGGATATGAACAAGACGCTTTCCGTCAAAACCTGCTATTCAAACTTTTTGCTTTCTTCCGCTGTTTTCATGCTAACTTTGCTTCTTTTCGCAGCTCTGTTTATTCAGGATTCTCCGCGTGAAGATCAAGTGCTGACTCCCGATGAGGAGACAGCGCTCCTCGATTGATATCGCTATTCATACCTAGAGTGCTGAAAACTACTGCTTTTCTAGTGCAAACACTTCCTTAATTAAATTACTGCTAAATTCGTCATTTGATCCCGACGTTGTGGTTGATGGAGAAGGTGAAACGCGGCTTATCATGAGTATTGAGACCAGTGCCCTGGCGGCGTATCGCGCCCGCGCCCACAATACAAACGTGAACGACGTCACTCTTCTGGCGACGGATTATCTCAACCATTTCAATGAAGCCCTTATGCTGGCCGAACTGGTGGTTGATATGCCGGACATGCTGGATGACTTAATCGATTGGTCTCCTGTTGCGTACGGGGATCACTTTCGTGACAGCGGCATAGCTGATAGGGAACTAGCGATCGAAGCTTATGAATTTTCCCCAACGGAGTATAAAGCGCCGTTCGAGGCAATCACGAAACAGTTAGATGGAGAAATTCAGGATTTACAGGCTAACTTAAGCTTAATAGACAATTTGGAAGATGACGAAGCCAGGATGATGGCCGATGCGCAGTGCGCGGTTATCCGAGGCCTGATCGAACAGGCGGGTGCCATCATAAACGGCCATATCAGCGATTTGAATTCGCAAACTCCCTCCGAGGACAGCATGGAGGATGAAGGAACCCTCGATCAGGATGAAATCAATGCGATGTTTGGCTAATGTCATTGTGGATCGGAGGGGATCTTCGGAAAAGTTGAGTCGATTTTTCCGCTCAGGCCTACGCATGCTCTTAGCCGCCATTCCGGGAGTTTTCGCAGTCAGTAATGCGGTCTGGGCAACGACGGATAAAGAATGCCTTGCCAGTTGGCAAGACCCCCGGATAACGATTGAGGTCATTAACGCAAAACCGGTTCTTGATCATGGAAAATCCTCCCACCAGATAGAGATGGTGGCAAAGAAAAGCGGATACGCAAAATCCACGCGCCATGCCAATTTACTTGGTCTTACTTACTCCTTCATTACGCCCAGACTCGGTGCGGCGACGAAATATAAGCCCGCGAAATCTGGAAAACACTGTCTGCGTCTCGATCGGGTATCGCTGAAGTTCGGGGCGCAAAAAACCAGTATATACATCGATCGGAAATACAAGAAGGGGACCTGCGCCTATAAGGCCATTCTGGCACACGAACTTGAACATGTCCGCATCAATGAGCGGATAATCGCCGACTATGTACCGAAAATAAAGCGCGAACTGACGGAGCGTTCGGCGAGTATCCGTCCCTTCTATACGAAGAGTCCGAAAACGGCAGGCAAATCGATTGCGACCCGGTTACTGCTTGAGCTAGACACTCTGCTCGATGAATATATTGTGGTGCGAATGGAGGCCAACGACGTAATCGATACGCAAGCATCATATGCGGCTACTCAGGCCAAATGCCGAGATTGGTAAGATTCTATCTTTTAATTTGCGAATTATTAACAATTTATTGATTAAGTTGTTCCTGGTCAGAGAACAAGATAGTTCCAGCATAGAATTCAGCTAGCAGGTTACAGAGAATTAAGATGATCATTGCTAAAGACATCAAAAAAATGCTGAGAGCCCTCGAGGTGGAGTGTGATCATAAGAAGACTGGCTCTGCTGCAGATCGCCGCTATTTCCGCGCCGATGTTACATGGCCTGCAACCATCCGCGCAGAGCGGGGGCATGCCTGTCTCCATGAAGAAGAGCGTGAAGTCAGTGGCACTATTAAGGACATATCGGCCAACGGTGCAAGAATTGACGTCGATGGTCTTTTTTTCGAAAAGAACAACCTTCTTTTACAGGCGTCGCAGCTAGGCGCCATTCGCTGTGACCTGGTGTGGCGGCGTGGCAATAAAATTGGATTACAGTTTTCCGAAGACCCTAAAACGATACAGGAAAAACTTCAGGAACTCCTTCCGGGGTTTGACAATACGCTTCCCTGATGTTGGATCCTCGTTTTAAGGCGGCATCAGCGCTCCTTTTCGATTCCGAGCCTTCGATGCGCCAAAATACAAGAAGCGCCCTCCTTAATCTCGGTTTTGGCGAAGTTATTGCCTGCTCTGATCTTTATCAATTTACGGCGCTGGCGAGTAGTGGGGAATTTGATCTCATACTGGCGGAAACGATCGCCGCTGGAGCCGGTGTTAGCCAGATTGTCCAGGAAATCCGCAGCCACAATATCGGGCCTGACCCTTTTATCAATGTCATCTTGTTTCTATGGAATTCAGAGCCCAATGTGGTCGGCGAGATAATTAATGCCGGCGCGGATGATCTGATAACTCGGCCGATGTCGCGCACGCAGATATTTTCGCGACTTAAGCGGCTGGTTATGGCCCGCAAACCCTTTGTTGTT
>CALEMG010000269.1 GCA_937910835.1 uncultured Alphaproteobacteria bacterium
GTATGAAGTTATCGTTCAGGCCCGCAAAGAGGACCGAGGCAGTCGTGACGATTTGTCAAATGTCTATGTCCGCTCCGAGGTGGCAGATCAATTGATTCCGCTTTCCGGTTTTGTGACCCTACGAGAGGAGGC
This sequence comes from uncultured Alphaproteobacteria bacterium, assembly GCA_937910835.1. Taxonomy (GTDB): domain Bacteria; phylum Pseudomonadota; class Alphaproteobacteria; order Sneathiellales; family Sneathiellaceae; genus Sneathiella. Next base: position 133 of record CALEMG010000269.1, read on the forward strand.
AGGGCCGGGCGAACTCAAACGCACCGACCGTCTGCGTACGATTGAGATATCTGCCTCGCTTGGGCCGAATTACACGCTGGAGGAGGCGCTCAACTATCTGGAAACGATTATTCGGGAGGAAGCCGGTGAAGAGGCGAATATCTCCTACAGCGGACTGAGCCGCTCCTACAAGGATTCCAATCAGGCGTTGGTTTTCACTTTTGTGACCGCGCTTTTGGTGGTGTTCCTTGCCCTTGCCGCGCAGTTTGAAAGCTTCATCCATCCAATGATCATCATGACAACGGTGCCGCTCGCTATTACCGGGGCGCTTGGCTCCATCCTGCTGGCCGGATTGACCCTCAATATCTATAGCCAGATCGGGATGATCATGCTGATCGGACTGACGGCGAAGAATGCCATTTTGATTGTCGAGTTTGCAAACCAGCTCCGGGACGAGGGGGTAGATATCCTTACCGCGATACAGGAGTCGGCGATTATCCGGCTGCGTCCGATCCTGATGACGACGATTTCAACCGCGCTTGGGGCGGTTCCGCTCGCAATAGCGACCGGCGCCGGTGCAGAAAGCCGGGAGGCCATCGGGATTGTTATTATCGGTGGCTTGATATTTTCGACCATTCTGTCGCTGTTCGTGGTGCCGGTAGTCTATATTTTGCTGGCCCGGTTTAGCCGCCCCTCCGGTTATCTTGCGGCGCGCCTTAACGAGCTGGAAGCCGCGCATTCGGACATCCATAAGTAAGACCGAAAATCGGGTGGAAGGGCGCGTCTAAAGCGTCTTTCCGATCCACCGCACCCGACCGATAATGTTCAACTGATCAAGATCGGCATTGCGGATCTGGTGAGGGGGATAAAAGTCTTTGTTGTCGCTGACCACATCGATCCCGCCTGGAAATTTCTGCAGCCGCTTGATATAGGCGCAATCCTCGAACACAAACGCCATGATGGAGCCGGACACGTCTTGATCCGTTTGATCGACCATTACCAGACTGCCGTCGCTTATGGTAGGTTCCATGCTGTCGCCGCTGACCTCCAGAATGGTCAGTCCGTCCACTGTACTGCGGCCAAATTTCCGGAGGAGATAGCTTTGCGCGAAAGGGATGTAATCGCGGATCTGTAGGCGATCGTTGATGGAACCATGCCCGGCGGCCAACTGCGCCTCCACATGTGGGACATAGGCCAGTAAACCGCCACCATCGCCGCTACCGGGCTCGGCAATGACGCCGCGGCCGGTCAGCAGCCAGTCAATGCTGATACCTAAAATATTAAGCCTTTGCAGTATTTTTCCACCGGGCAGATTGTTGCCTGCCTCATAGCCCTGCCAGGCCTGATGGCTGCAGCCTAGCTTTAACGACATTACCTTCTGCGAAAGCCCCAGGTATTCTCTCGTTTCCCTTATTCTTTTATGTATCTCGCGATCATCCATCTATTTTACCAAAGGCAGCATTCATAACGTATTGAGCCCACTAACATATCGCACAAAACTCAAAAGAAACACTAAAAAAATATATATTGGTATAAGTATATTCTTCAAACACCTAAAAAAATATATATACTAATATGGAAGAAAGGGTCGGCACCCTCTTTTTTAAGGCATATATCTGAGCAGGGGAGAAAGGCTTTGAATTCAGTTATGGCGACAGCGATCAACGGATATGAATGTGTTCTTAATGGAGAGAAAAGCGGTGTCGACTATCTTGTCGAGATCATCAAGACGCACCGAATCACGGATGAGGAAATCATCTACCTTACCTATATGGCGGCTGATATCGTGGAACGGCGGGTGCCGGCAGAATTGATTCTCGCAAAATACGGATCGGAATGATCCTTTTCCCCGGCGAACGGTAATCGCTGTTCCATCATGGGCCATGCGCGGTTATGATAGGCGCGACTTTGAAGTCGGGGCGCCTTATTTTATCAAGGAATGGGTTAAATGTCGGACAAGGAGAAAGTTCTTTTGCTGACCGGCGCGAGTCGGGGGATCGGGCATGCTACGGTCAAACGTTTTAGCGCTGCGGGCTGGCGAGTGCTGACGGTCTCGCGTCAGGCCTTTTCCGAATATTGCCCCTGGGAAGGTGGCGAGAAAAATCATCTACAGATCGATCTTGCGGATATCGACGGGCTTCCAAAGGCCATTGATCATATCCGCGAGAAGCTGGAGGGCGCGCCGCTCCATGCGCTGGTAAATAACGCCGGTGTGTCGCCCAAAGGGCCGGAGGGGCAGCGCTTCAATACCCTGAATTCAAATTATGCAGACTGGCTGCATGTCTATAACGTCAATCTGTTTGCGCCGCTGATGTTGGCGCAGGGATTGTTTGACGAACTGGTGGCCGGGAAGGGGGCCATCGTTAATGTCACCTCGATCGCGGGCGGTCATGTCCATCCTTTCGCGGGCTCGGCCTACGGCACCTCTAAAGCGGCGCTTGCGGCGCTCACACGAGAGATGGCAGCGGATTTCGGCCCCTACGGTGTGCGCGTCAATGCTATCGCGCCGGGCGAGATTGATACGGCCATTCTCTCCCCGGGGACGGAAGACATGATTAAGGATATTCCGCTTCGACGTTTGGGGCGCCCTGAAGAAGTTGCCTCCACCATTTATTTCCTCTGCGACGCGCCATCGTCTTACGTCACTGGCGCGGAAGTCCATATCAACGGCGGACAGCATGTGTAATCGGAATGCAATGTGGTGAGTGATGGCGATAAATACCTGACACGGCTGATTGAGCGTTTCTATCATGATGCCTGGAACCGGAGGGATGAAGCTAGCGCCCGTGTGATCCTGCACAAGGATTTTGATTTCCGTGGGTCCCTTGGGCCGGTTCGGGTAGGGCCGGAGGGGTTTATCCAGTATATGCATGAACTCTGGATCGGCCTTCCCGATTTTCGCTGCGATATTGAGGAAGTAGTGGAAGACGGAGATAATGCCGCCGCGAGGATGAAGTTTTCCGGCACTCATAAGGGTCTGTTTTACGTCGCTACCGTATCCGGTAAGACGTTTATCTTGGCGG
>CALEMG010000270.1 GCA_937910835.1 uncultured Alphaproteobacteria bacterium
CGACGGCATCACCGTTTGCGCTCTCACTGCTGTCGCCAGTATCTATCTGGCCGGACGCAATCCAAGCCGTAACGCCAACGGCGATAATTATTGCGATGATAATTGAGCGGTTCACAGTGATACCTCTTTTTGTCGAGTATGGTTACAGTTGCGTTATTCGGCGGCGCGGGTTCCCATGAGTGCATCCGCCTCCAGCAAGTGTCTATTGTCTTGCAGGTAATCAATTTCCGCCTGATACATTGTCAGGCCGAAGTTACACAGAAATTGCTCCCGGACTGTTTGCTTGGACCCACATTCATCGGCCATGGATGCAATTTTCTGAAGCCGATCCTTTATCCGATCATCGATGAATTCAGAAATCGCCGATGCCGGTAAAAGATGGGAAAACATCAAGGTTGCCAGAAATTCAGAACGGAACCGATCCGCAGCCGGCTTTTTCATGATGGCATCAAAAAACTGGTAACGACCATTTGCGGTAATGGAATAAATCTTTTTGTCGGGCCGCTTTTCCTGGCTGAATTCACGGCATGAGACAAGACCTTCCTCCGTCAGTTTGTTGAGCGCGGGGTAAATCGAGCCATAGCTGGCATGAAAGATTAGGTCCAGCCGGTCTTCAAAGGTCTTTTTAATTTCATAGCCGGTCGCATCCCCCATCGTGAGAATGCCAAGGCACAAAGTGCGAATATCCATTAATTCCACTTACTTACTTAAATTATCGAAAACGCGCCCACGTCCTCGCCCGAAATCTGGCTTCTATATTTCGGACGAATATATATCAAATCGATATAAATACAATTTCAATATAGATTAAATTTTGATTGCAGCATGTGATGGAGATCACGAAAGAAATAAATCACCCTGTGGATGCAGCATATTCGGGGGAGGAAATGGTCGTACGGCATTAAAAAAGCGACCAATGGTCGCTTTTTCGCAAATTGCCCAAATCCGGATTCATGAGCTACATTTGCCGATAGAAAATATGATTGCCGATGCTGGCCGTTACTTTCAGGCTCTTCGACCAAGTCGGAGAGACATAATTCGCGTGATAGAAGGTCGCCTCGCCGGAAAGGTCGCGCATATTTCCGCCCCTCACAAGGCTGGCCACCATCAGTGCCCGCTGCCAGGAAACCTTATCTGTTGCGGCATCGGATTTACCATCGCAGGCAAAGGAGAACTGGCAGGCATTGCGGCGCGTACTGCCCTCAAAAACCACCTTGCAATAGGACATGTCCTTTTCCACAACTCGGTTATGAACCACCTGTGCGACCGCAACCTGTCCGCTAAAGGGTTCGCCGCGCGCCTCAAAGTAAACGGCCTGCGCAAGACATTTGGTGTCGGCATCATCCGGGGATGACGCGACGAGAGTGGTCGCTGCGGGCATGAATGTCGCCATGATAAAAAACAGCAGCGATAGAAAGGCTGCTGTTAAAATGCTTAGGGTTTTCAAATACATTTGCGCCCCCATTACTTGAAAGCAAGCTCACATTGACATTGACGACGTATGCATTAAGCGTGGGGAAATAGGCAAAATTAAGGCAATTTTTCCGATTGTCGGGATTCCCGGCGACGTTGGCGGATCTCTTTCAGGATATCCATTTTTTCTTCATTGCTCATTAAAACCCAACCACCGATTTCATTTCGCGTGCGAAAGCAGCCCCGGCAATAGAGATTTTGCATATCCATGCTGCAAATGCCGGTACAGGGGGATGGGAGGTCGGGCAGGCTTTTTATTTTTGGATTTTTACGGCGCATCTCAAGCTTTCTTGGTCGCAGTTTCCAACGCCCGGATCAAGGCGTCAAAGGGAAGAAGGACGCAGTTATGACGGCTCTTGTGAGCGGCGACAACATTGAAAAATTCGAGTTCTTTCCATTCTGAAGTACCGGGACTGGCGGTTCCTTGCAACATGGATTGAAGATTTTCCCGCGTTTGTAGAATATCTTCGAGCGTTTTTCCCTGAGCATGTTCGCCGATCATCGAGGCGGACGCCTGACAGAGCATGCAGGAGCGATTCTGATGCTTCAATTCGGCGATATCATTCTCAATCAATCGGATTTGCATGGTGATCCGGTCGCCGCAGGTGGGGTTGTCCAGTGTCTCTTCCGCGTCCGGGCTTTCAAGCCGACCGTCGCCGGTGGCGTTGGCGGCAAGTCGCAGTAAACTCTTTTGATAAAGCTCTTCAATCACATTACTTACTCATGCTTGTTGGAGGGCGGAGAGGGCGTCCGGTGTATCGATATCTGTGAAAATACTGATATCGATATCTGTGAAAATACTGTCCTTATCGGCCTCAACATTGAAGACATAAGTTTCATTCTCCGCGATCAAAGACTTGGCGCCTATATCTCCGGTAAGGGTGAGGATATCGTTCTTGAACTGACTACCGATGAGGACCGGATTACCCCGCTTGCCCTGAAAGGTGGGGACGATAATCGCCCGGCCTTCCTCTACATCGAAGGCATCGATCAGATCGTCAAAGAGGTTGGAACTCACAAGCGGCATATCGCCGAGGCAAACCAGAATGCCGTCATACTCATCGGCAAGCGCGCGAAAGCCGGTTTTAAGGCTGCTGCTCAGGCCCTCCGCAAAGTCAGGGTTATGAAATGATGTGATCTTGAGATTGTTAAAAAGCGTCTCAATTTTCTCTTTGTCATGGCCGCTCACACCGAAAACCTTAGCTGCTTTCGATTTGAGCGCCGTTTCCGCCGTATGCCGCAGCATGGCTTTTCCGTCAATTTCCGCGAGCAGCTTGTTCTTCCTGCCCATACGCCGGGACTGGCCCGCAGCGAGGATAAGCACAGCAACCGATTTTCCTTTTGCCGCCGTCGCCTTTCTTTCCTGATTGCGCGGATGCGGCCGGCTTGGGATTTCTTTCAGCAGCCCGCCCGCGCCCATATCCATGATATCGGATGCGGTCACCGGAATATCCGCGAGAAGTCGGTCAAGAACGAAGTCGAACCCGTTCAGTTTTGGGGATCGGGTGCAACCCGGCAGTCCGATAACAAGCTTATCGCGTAGGCACCCGAGAAGAAGGAGATTTCCTGGATCCACCGGCATGCCGAAATGATCGATTTCGCCACCTGCCTGCGTGATGGCCGCCGGGATGACGTCCTTGCGGTCTGTGATGGCAGAGGCACCAAATATCAGGATGAGATTGCATCCGTCCTTATCCAGCGCCGTGATAGCCTCGGCAAGAGCATCCTCATGATGATCGCAGCGGCGGCGGGCATCGATTTGGTTGTCACATCGCGCTAGACGGTCGGCCAAGATCCGCTCTGATTTCTCGACAACCTTTTCTTTTGTGTTCGGCAATATCGTCGAAATTACGCCGATCTTTTTTCTCACAAAAGGATGAACGGAAACAATCGGTTGCGAAGATCGGTTTATGTTATCGAGAACATTCGCTACCTTTTCCTTCGGGGTGGCGAAGGGGATGATTTTCACGGTCGCCAGCATCTGGCCGGCATCCACCAATTCATTGCTCTTTACCGTGGCGATGGTGATAGTCTCGTCGATATGGTTGGCCGTCTTTATTCCCTCTTCATTGATGACCGTGATCCCGCGCGTTTTTGCGAACAGATTGGCGCGGCCGGTGAAAGGGGGGCTGACGACTACATTGGCGCCCGCAAGGGGCGCTGCAATTGTCGCTGCGGCCGTATCTTCCGGCATATCTGTTTCTTCAATCCGAGCACCAAGAATGGTATCTACATCATTGTTTTTAAGGGCATCTATGTCCACGCGGGAGAGAACATGCCCTTTCTTTAAAAGTTTGCCCGGTGCAGCTTCCACGGCATGAGCAAGAACAACCCCATCAGCCTCCTCAACAGCAATGCGTTCGAAGATCATGCTTTTGACTTCCCGCGGAGAACGGCGGTGATTTCTGCCATGATGGAGATTGCAATTTCCGCCGGGCTTTTCGCACCGATATCAAGGCCGATGGGCCCGTGAATACGTGCGAAATCCTCCTCCGTGAAGCCGGCTTTCAGGAGCCGCTGCTGCCGCTTTGCATGGGTCCGTCCGCTTCCCAACGCGCCAACATAAAAAGCGTCTGACTTAAGCACATGCTGTAGCGCCGGATCGTCCAGCTTTGCATCATGGGTGAGGGTCACAATGGCCGTGCGCCGATCCGGATCGAGCTCCTCCAGCGCTTCGTCGGGCCAGCGGTTATCGAGAGTGACATTGGGGAATCGAAAGCTGGAGCCGAAGCTCCGACGTGGATCGCTCACAGTCACCTCATAATCCGCGCCCGCGGCCATGGGGACGAGTGCCTGTGCGATATGGACCGCACCGACTATAAAAAGACGGAGCGACGGGTTGAAGATATTCAGAAAAACCGGGCCATCGTCGCTCTCGAATGTGGCTGGTTTATCATATCGAAGCGCATTTCTTGCGGCTTCTGAAAGTTCCGATTTATCTTCATTATCAAAGGGATAGAGAAGTTTTTGATCTCCGGATGCTAGATTAGTCGCGAGCACGACCTGGCGTTTATCCGCGCGCGCCTGTTGCAGTTCTTCTAATAGGGTCGTTTTCATAGCGCCGCCTTAATCAAGCTTTTCGACAAAAACATTGATCTTGCCTCCGCAGGCGAGCCCGACTTCCCAGGCTTCGTCGTTACTGACGCCAAATTCCAATGTCTTCGGCTCTCCGCTTTTTATAATCTCAAGCGCTTCCTGAATGACGGCACCCTCAACACAGCCGCCACTGACGGAGCCGACCATCTGGCCTGTCTCGTCGATGGCGAGTTGGCTGCCCGCCGGGCGTGGTGCGGACCCCCAGGTGTTGATCACGGTCGCGAGGGCAACATCCCGCCCGTTCTTCTTCCAGTTGAGCGCCTGAGCCAGAATATCGTCATCGGGCAGAATTGATGTGGTTTCGGTCATGCGGCAAAACTCCTCTTATCGGGTTGCGCGCCCATGGGGTTGGATAGAATATCAGCAAGGTCTTTCAGGCTGTTGAGATTATGGATCGTCCGGAATTGATCGACATGGGGCAGGATCGCTTTGACGCCTTTCGAGCGCGGCTCAAACCCCTGATAGCGAAGTAACGGATTCAGCCAGATCAATTGCCGGCAGGATTTATGCAGTCGTTCCATTTCAACCCCTAATCCTTCTCCTGCATCGCGGTCGAGCCCATCGGAGATAAGCAGCACTACGGCTCCTTGTCCAAGTACACGGCGCGACCAGAATTTGTTGAATTCTTTCACCGTTGCGCCGATACGGGTGCCGCCGGACCAGTCCTCAACCTTTTCGCTGACTGCATCCAACGCGGCATCCACATCCCGATAGCGCATATATCTTGTTATATTGGTGAGCCGGGTGCCAAATACAAATGTGTGGACACGGTCGCGGTCATTGGTGAGGGCATGCATGAAATGCAGCAGCATCCGGCTGTATTGCGTCATGGAGCCGGAAATATCGCAGATGATTATTAGCGGCGGGTGTCGGGTTACGCGGGACTTGAAGCGAAGCGGAATGCTGGCCCCACCGCTTCGCAGGCTGGCCCGTATGGTTCGGCGCATGTCGACTACGCCTCCATGAAAATCCGCGCGTTGCCGGCGCGTCTTCACCTCCATGATCGGCAGACGCATCGTGGCCATGGCCTTTTTGGCTTCCTCCATTTCCTCCGCACTCATGCTCTCGAAATCCTTCGACTGCAGAAGTTCGTTTTCCGAGGCGGTGAGTGTTGCGTTTATCTCGATTTCTTCCTCTTCGCTTTCCTGATCAGTTTCAGGGGCGGGAGAGGGCGCAAGCGCTTCGGACAGGCGTCTGCTCAATTCAGGCTGATCCTCGCGCTTGGTGCTGTCGAGGAATGTCGTCGGCAGCATCATATCCATCATCTTTTTCAGGAGTTCCGGGTTACGCCAGAAAACATGGAAGGCCTGATCGAAAATATCCCATTGATCGCGGCGATTGACGAAGACCGAATGCAACGTCCAGTAAAAATCATCCCGGCGGCGAATACCGGCGACCTCAACGGCGCGGATAGCCTCGATCACGCGACCGGGACCTACAGGCAGCCCAGCCCGGCGTAGCGTTCGCGCGAAATGCATGATGTTTTCCGCGAAGGTGCCACCGGTATGTTCCGCCGGTTCACTCATGTAGCGTCCATTTCCGTGTTGATCTTCTGGATAATGTCTGCCGCCTCACTCCCTTGGATTTTCACGATGTCATCCTGATATTTGAGGAGGACACCCAGCGTATCATTAATGACATCGGGATCGAGGGAAATGATATCAAGCTCCTTCAGCGCGTTGGTCCAGTCCAGCGTTTCCGCCACGCCCGGCAGCTTGAACAGATTGGGATCTTTACGTAATTCCTTTATGAACATAACAATCTGTTTTGAGAGCCGCT
>CALEMG010000271.1 GCA_937910835.1 uncultured Alphaproteobacteria bacterium
GGCACCGGCCACATGGGAACGGAAATCTGCGCGGAAATCGCCAATAGCGCGGTTCCGGCAAAGGCAAGAACGGCAATCCGGAATAATTTTTCCAGTCGGGAAGCACCCGAATCCACGCTCCATAGTGCGCCAATCAGGGTAGAAGAAGTCTCAGATGAAGCCATTTTGGTTCCTTTCACTAACTCGCCCGAACGGGCCTAAAAGATAGCGAATATTTACCAAACGAACGTTAGTTTTTCAACTTGTAAATTGCGTAACCGACCAAATTTATTTGGGAAATTACTTAGATTTTTTCTTGCGTTTTCGAAAGTCGAACACACCCGGCTGTGCGCGCTGATCTACATCGGCTTCGAATATCTTCGTTTTCTTGATTTTCTGCGGACCAGTCGTCGGCAGATCGTCAAGAAAAAGGATCCAGCCCGGTGTCTTGAAATAGGCAAGATTCTCATACGAATAGTCGAAAATCTCCCTCGCTTTCTCTTCCGAGGGGGCAACGCCGTCCATCGGCACGATGCAGGCCATTACTTCTTCCTCGCGGATTTCATCCTTGACCGCAATCACCGCAACCTTGGCGATATTGTCACGGGCCTGCAAAACGGCCTCAATCTCGGCAGCGGCGATATTCTCACCAGAACGGCGGATGATGTTCTTCTTACGATCGACGAAATAGAGCATGCCACTCTCGTCCTGACGCACCGTATCGCCGGTATGGAACCAGCCGCCTTTCCAGACCTCCTCGGTCGCCTCTTCATTTTTGAGATAGCCAGCAAAAAAACCGCGACGCGGATCATCACCGACGCAGCTCACTAGCAACTCACCCTCGTTGCCGGTAGGAACATCCTGGTCATTTTCATCGACGACGCGCGCCTGCATCTCGCCAGGGCGACCAAAGGCGCGGGTATGAATTTGCCGGGGCTCAGTGCTGTCAGCGAAAACCCGGCCCGTTTCCGTCATGCCCCAGACTTCAACCAGCGGGAAGCCGAAGCGCTGCTCGAATAGCTCATGCAGCTCCGGCTCGACCCCAGCACCAAGCCCGAAGCGAACGTTATGGGCTGTGTCCAAATCGCATTTTGGCTGGTTCAGCAAGAGCGGCGGCACCACGCCAAGATAATGAATGACTGTGGTGCGGGTCTCGGCGATTTCCTGCCACCAGGTGGAGGGGTGAAACCGGTCGGGGATGACCAAACAGCCACCGGAGAGAATCATGCAGACAAAAGTTACCGCGCCCGCGTTCATATGAAAGAGCGGCAGCGGATTATAGACTCTCTCCTGCCCCTCACGGACGGTTGCGACGCCGCCGAGTTCCATATAAGTTCGCCCGGCGGTCAGGAAATAGTCATTGGTCAGGATACAGCCCTTTGGCCGACCGGTGGTGCCGGAAGTATAGAGAAGGGCAACCTCGCTCATCAGGTCGGGAGTTTTTGCCGCATGTGGCGCCGGGCGGGGGCGCGGCATAGGGCCTCCGAATCTCTCGAACACGACAACAGGGAGCGGGCGCGCCCGTTCCGACGCAGCGGCCTGCACATCACTTGATCGCGCCTCGATCGTGACGACGAGATCGACATCAGAATGATCCAGCAGGTAGCACATCTCGTCATGCAGATAGTCCGGGTTGACGGGTACGCAGGAAACGCCGAGAGAATTCGCCGCCAGCAGATGCAGAAGATAATCGGGACGATTCTCCAGCAGATAGGCAATTCGGTTACCATGGGAAAAGCCGTAGTTCCGGTAAATTGACCTCAGT
>CALEMG010000272.1 GCA_937910835.1 uncultured Alphaproteobacteria bacterium
ACCCCCCCAGGACCAGAATTCCAGCTATACCGAAAAATTCTCGGGCAACATTAAACCTGACCCGATTGTTGTATCCACCCGTGAGATCGACCACCCAGGCAAGATAGGGAACCTGGATCACGGTCCAGCCCAGCAACATCAGACTGTACCAGACAAGGAGATATAGGCTGCCAGCGACTTCGGGTGGTGTAAACAAGCTGTATAATGCATACCCTGCGATAAGCCCGCCCACCATCACCTGGAGTTTTCGTCCATAGGCGGAGCGCTGTTGAACCCATTCCGATAACCATCCAACCAATGGATCACTAATCACATCCGTCATTCTGGCAAGGAGCAAGATAAGCCCGGTTTGCGCCAATCCGATACCAATGTTATCGGCATAATATGCAGGAATAATCACAATGGCCGGAATAAGAGGCATTGCCATGACGGCGCCGGGAAGCGCGTAGAAGATTAGTGCCGCATGATTTTTAACTTCAGCTGAGCTCGAAGATGGCGACATCAATCGATCCCTGATGAAATCCAGCCTCACAATACTTTAGGTAAAATTCCCACATTCTTTTGAAACGATCATCATATCCAAGCGGTTTGATTTGCTCCCAGTTCTGCTGGAAGTCTCGATCCCATTGGGAGAGGGTTTTTGCATAATCCTTCCCAAATTCGCGCCTTATTCTGGCTTGGAAGCCATTTTTACGCGCGGACGCGAGAAAGGCAGACTTTGAGGGAAGCAAACCACCGGGGAATATGTATTTCTGTATGAAGTCGCTGGTCGATAAATATTGTTCAAATCGATCTTCAGCGATGGTGATAACCTGAATGGCGGCCTTACCCCCCTCTTTCAGATTGCGTTTTAAGGTTTGAAAATATGAATCCCAATTTTCCTTGCCGACCGCTTCAAACATTTCAATTGATACAATGGCGTCATATTGTCCGAAGTGATCCCGATAGTCCTGAAGATGGAGGTCAACCTGACCGTCAATGTTTTGATTTTTCAACCGCTCCTTCGCGAAGGCAAGCTGCTCCTTGGAAAGAGTTAACCCCTCCAACCGGCAGTCAAAATTTGACAAAGCATATGCCGCAAAACCGCCCCAACCGCAGCCGATTTCCAGAACGTTGTCCCCGTTTTTTATATCGGCGATATTGGCTATTTCACGATATTTGTTTAATTGTGCGTCGTATAGACTCTGACTTTCATGTGCGAACAAGGCCGCTGAATAGGTCATTGAAGGGTCCAGCCATTTGTCGTAAAAACCGTTCCCCAAATCATAATGATGAGCGATATTGCGGCGGCTACCCTTTTTTGTATTACGTGTTCTGAATTGTGTAAGTAAATGCCGGGCTGATCTGAGCAGGTTAATGGTAAAATTATTATCAAGGTACTTCTCATTCAGCGATGCCAGCTCTAGCAAGCCACGTAAATCCGGTGTTGACCATTCACCGTCCATGTAGCTTTCACCCAAGCCAATATCATTATGCTTCAAAATCCGCTTGACGGCCGACATGTCATGCAACTCAAAGTAAGCGGACAAGGCAACGTCGTTTGTCGGGCCAAACTCAGCAATTTTGCCGTCTGGCAGTCTAACCGTAAGGTGTCCGACTTCAATTTTTTGTAAAATATGGAAAAAGGCCCTCAGCCATGGATCCGAAAGAGTAGGAAGCAAATCCGAATGCACCTTATGCCGCGATGATAGAATCTGTGGCTGGCTCATGCTGTCTGACATCTATTTCTCCTGGGGATACTTAAGTTTTACTTCTGGCCGGGCAACTATTTTTAGGCCCTTGATCCATAATTTCAGAGCTTCCCAGTAAATACCGATAATGACTTTCACAGTGTTAAACGGGAATTTTAGGAGCGCAACGGCCAGGTTTCGCGAGGTTAAAGGTTGCCGTGATCCTACGAATGAGGCATTCAAAATTGCGCCATCCGCATGAAATTGGCGAATAGAAAGCGTAATTTCTTCAGAAGGATGCAGAATGGTAAATTTGTATCTGCATTCCATAGGCATAAAGGGAGATACATAAAATTCTTTATCACAGCTGTGCGTCAGATACTTCTCTTCCGCCACTTGTTCAGTTTCAAACACATAGCTGTGACGTTCGCCAAACGTATTGCTAACTTCATAGACCATGGCCACCAAATGATCAGCCTGATTATAACAATAATAGGTGGTTATTGGATTGAAGGCGTATCCGAATATCCTGGGCAGGCACAGCATGCATATCCTGCTAACTTCAGCCTTTACACCCTCAGTTTTCAGCTTATTCAGCACATATTTCTTTATATCAGGCGGACTATCTTCCCCATAATCTCGATTCAGAAAAGAAATTATGTTCGGCTTGTCGATGGATAGAATGGCTATTCTCTGCTCGAGTTCATCAAGTTCATCGAGGTCAATCAGAAAGTAGAACATTTTGTACTTTAATAAATGCTCAACCGGCTTTAGGCGTCGGTGACTTACAACACCTTGATAGAGAGTACTTTTCAACATTTGCTATGCAACATTTGTAAGTTTTTCATCCATCCAGTCTTCTGGTAACGCTATCCTTGATTGCGAAGGATCAAAAGCCCAAGGGCGTCGTTGCCCGCCAAGGGCCTCCGCGACCGCCAATCCCGATTGTATGCCGTCTTCATGAAAACCATATCCGAAATAGCTGCCACAGAACCAAAGGTTATTTCTTCCTTGCAGGTTCCAAAGCATATGTTGTGCGGCCATGGCTGATGAATCAAACAACGGGTGATCATAAGGAAAGCTTCTGATGATCGTTCCGTCGGCCAGCGGTTGGGAGGGATTAAGGGTCACCATATAATTTTTGCCGGAGGCAAAGTTTTGCAGCCTATTCATCCAATAAGAAACTGATAGCTGTTGTTTTTCCTGATCCTCCGATTGGTGATCGAGATAGTTCCAACTAGCCCAGGCGCTCTTCCGCCTGGGCATAAGATTTTCATCTGTATGCAATACAGCCAGGTTACGCTCGTACTGAAACGCTCCTAACAATTTTTTCTGTATTTGGCTTGGGTTGGATATCATCGACAAGGCCTGATCTGCATGTGTCGCAATCACAACCTCATCGAATTTCTGCACAGTTCCATTTCTGCTTTCAATCTGTACGCCGTCATTTTCATTGTGAATAGCTGTAACCGCCATATTCAGTTTGATCTTATCCCCCAAAAAGTCTGCAATTTGGTTGACGTAATTCCGGCTTCCGCCGGTAACCGTACGCCATTCCGGTCTGTCATTCACTTGCAGCAAGCCATGATTGCTGCAAAACCGGACAAACGCAGCCGCCGGATATTTCAGCATGTCATTTGCCGGCGTTGACCAGATCGCCGCACCCATTGGGAGCAGATGATTTTCAATAAAGGGTTTGCCGTAATTTCCCCGCTGTAAAAATTCGCCAAGCGTCAGAAATTGAGTATCTATCTCTTCCAGAAGTTTAGGGGCTTCTTTGTAGAAGCGTCGAATATCTATAAGCATTTGCCAGAAAAACGGATTAACCAGATTGCTTTTTTGCGCAAACAAACCCGCCACCGACGTCCCGGAATACTCCATTTTTCCGGCATCCATAGAAACGCTAAATGACATTTCAGTTGGTTGGGTCGCTATTCCCAGATGATCAAAGAAAGCCACAAGATTGGGATAGTTTTTGGTGTTATAAACAATGAAACCGGTATCAATATCGTAACCATCTGCCGTTACCGTATTACTATGGCCTCCAAGACGATCGTCTTTTTCAAGCAAAGTAACATCGTGGTTTTTTGACAATAACCAAGCGGCTGAAAGACCCGCTATCCCACTTCCGATAACCGCAATTTTTTTCATACTAGTTTCCACTGATATCATAATATTACGGGTTTCTACGACGTCTCCCTCAAACCGGATCACAAATATTCAGGATTTAGATCAATATTTATTTTTTGTGATCCGTTTTCTTTTTGTCTCCGTATACGACTATAATTAAATGCGATGAGGACAAGCAGTTGGGACATATCCTTCAAATGGCAACCGGCGACGATGTGAGGCGCGATGTGACGGAAAAAGCCGCCAAGCCAATTGATTTGGACCAAGACCTGATAGCGATAGCTACCTCTCAGGACCAAGGAGCCTATCAACGTGTGTTTCATGCGATTGCACCACGGTTGAAAACTTTTTTGATGGTTCAGGGAACAATTGAATCGATTGCAGAAGAAATCCTTCAGGAGACGATGCTCAAGGTCTGGCAAAAGGCCCGATTGTTTGATGGCAGCAAAGCCTCAGCTTCCACCTGGATTTATACGATAGCACGTAATGCCAAAATTGATCGTTTTCGTAAAGAAACGCGACTTGTGCCCGATCCGAATGACCCCAGCTATATTCCGGATAGTCCGGAAACGGGAGAACAATCGGTAACGAAAAAGCAGGAGAGTAATCACATCAAGGAAGCCATCGCAACTTTACCATCCGACCAATTGAGAATTATCATGGTGTCCTTTTATGAAGAAAAATCGCATACGGAAATATCAGAGGAGCTGGGAATTCCTTTGGGAACGGTCAAATCAAGAATTCGATTGGCCTTTGGAAAAATACGAAACGAGTTAAAGGGTGTGTCATAATGAACATTCAGCACCATATTGGCGATGACACTTTAATGGCCTACGTAAATGGAACCTTGCCCGAAACAATCTCTGTTGTGGTTGCAACCCATTTAGCGATCTGTCCCGAATGCCGCAAAAATGTTGCTCTGATGGAGGACATTGCCGCGCTCTACC
Source organism: uncultured Alphaproteobacteria bacterium (assembly GCA_937910835.1). Taxonomy (GTDB): domain Bacteria; phylum Pseudomonadota; class Alphaproteobacteria; order Sneathiellales; family Sneathiellaceae; genus Sneathiella. The sequence goes on from CALEMG010000272.1 coordinate 4,748, forward strand.
TCGTGGAATCCGAACCGGCCTATCATGTTGATGCTGATCCAACGGCGCCGGATATCCAGCAACTTGATCCTGAGATTGCGACAGCCGCATCTACAAAATATCAAACTGACAAAGGGGTTCCAAACCCTCTGGCGGATAGAATGCCGGTGCATCTGGAGGACATTCCGTGGAAAAAACTTATACCAGGCATTAGCCACTATCCGCTGTCTGTGGCGGACGGTAGCCGCAAGAAAGGTGTTTTGCGCTTGCTGAAAATAGCACCAGGAACACCGATGCCGGAACATAGTCATTCTGGCCAGGAAATCACAATGATCCTGCGGGGCTCCTACATCGATGATTTGGGTCGATTTCAGACTGGCGATATTGCCGATTTAGATGACGAGGTTTGGCATCAACCCGTTGCGGATACTGACAAAGACTGCATCTGCCTAATTGCTACAAGCGCCCCCTTAAAATTCTCAGGCTTCTTCAGCCGCCTGCTCCAGCCTCTGGTTGGAATATAATTGCTTGTTAATCACATAGTCTAGCTGCACATAAAATACAGCTGGCGCATCTCCGCTACTGAAAACATCCTTAGCAACAAAATTATCTTGTTGATGATGACTTGATGATATTTACCCTATTTAGGTCCCTACTCAACAAATTGAACTATCTTCCAGTAGCCTTGTAACAGAGTGACAACATCAGAAAAATTATCGCCGGCTTCTTCCTTAACAAAGTAACCAGCTACATTTTTTGAATAACTTGCCTCTATATCTTTTTCGGCACGGGACGTTGTCAGGACAAATACGATCGTGCTGGACAGATTCTGATCATTTCTGAGCTCTTCAAGGAACATTAAGCCGTTCATGCGGGGCATTTGAATATCCAAAAGGACAATATAGGGGCGAGAAACCGACCCGTTCTTCAACATTTCGAGCCCCTCAACACCATCATGTGCCCGTACTATAGGATTAGCGATACGATGCTTTATGAAGCTACGCTCAATCGTCATCGCATCCACATCATCATCTTCAATCAAAAGTATAGTTACGTCTTCGGACGCGCCCTCCATTAAAACCTCCCAAAGTATTTTTTGATTGTTTATCATTAATAGTGTCAAACTAAGTATTGAAAGGCCAGTGAATAATAATACAAGTACCCGTTGTTCGTCCTTTTTCAATCTCCAATCTACCGCCATGATGCTCGACGATTTTTTTGACCATTGCCAAACCCATTCCACTCCCCTCAACCTGATCTCGCGGCCTCAAGGTTGCAAACATTTCCAAGGCTTTATCCTGTAAGTTATCTGGTATCCCCGGTCCGTCATCTGAAATATGGAGCAAATGCTCATTTGGAGTGCGTTCATACTCAATCGTTATCCGGCCTTTTTCCGAGGAATGGTGTTTAATTGAATTGGTAATCAAATTTCTAAGAACAATTTCAAAGGCATGTCTTAGAATTACAAGATTGAAATCGGTCACATCACATGAAAAACCATCAGAACAGCCAAGCAAGAACATTATATCGTCGACAGTTTTCTTAAGAGAAATGGTCTCGGTGTCATAGGCAAAACGGTTCACCTGCGAGTAATCGAGAAGATCGCTGAGAAGCGTCATTGATCAAAGGCATCTTGATTTGAGCAGTTCGAGATGCTCTATGGATTTGTCTGGAAGGATGTCTTTACAGTCTTCCTCAATCCAACTGATAATCTGCTTAATTGAGTTCAGTCGCGCCTTCAGATCATGTGAGGCTACGTAAGAGAATTGCTCTAGGTCTTCATATGATTTTTCCAAATGCTGGGACTTGATTTTAAGCTCCCTGGTCATGTGTTCCGAATAGCTCAATGCCGTTCTATTCGCTCGGGTCATGAGGAGGAACAAAGCCAGCAGGATGCTATCTACGGTGAGGCCGCCCACGAGAATCCAGTATGGTTGATCATTTGAGACTTCATTTTGAAAACGTGCAGTTGAGTGTGATGAAAAAGTCCAGGTCCGGCCATATATCTCAACATCTTGCGCGCTAGAAAAAAGAGATTGTGTGTTGTCATCGTAATCAGCAAATTCATCTTCATAGAGCAATGCATCGCCGTCTGTTATTTTGATATGAATTTGTCTTTTTTGTCGCGCCAGCGTTCCCTGCATGAGATTTTTCATGATAAACGGCGCGTATGTTACGCCCACAATTTTATCGCGCCTG
>CALEMG010000273.1 GCA_937910835.1 uncultured Alphaproteobacteria bacterium
GAGTGCTTTTTGAGGCAGCGGATTTATCTGTGTGAATTGCAAGCTCATGTGCTTAAATAGGAAGCCCCGAAAAATATTTTGAAGAATATGCAAGCAGGTGGGATGTCATGAGCCATGTTGTTCTCCTTCCATACTCTCCGTCCGGAGCATCCTTGCAGAAAGTGTAATTAAGCAAGACCGAGGGAACCGTTGCGCTGAGCTCGATGTTATTCTCTTTGCTCCCGGGAACGCAACTTGAAAGCTCAGTATCAGTATTACTGAGAAGGCCAGCGTAATACCCATACGGAAACCCTGTTTTCCTGTCGTACGCGAAAGCTACAACGGTTCTGCTCTTGTCTTTGTTTGGATATGCGTGGCCGTCAATAAGACGTCTGAGTACATGAGCGCCATATCGCCCACGGGCGTTATAGGCAATCTCGTCGCATCGTTGAAAAATAATGCTTCCAAGCAATTTGAAAAAATTTGGCGCAGTGTCTTCCGTATTGATCCCGGCCGATCCTGCGACATCGTCCCATACCAATATGGATCGATCAATTTTTTTGTTTTCGCCACTCCACGGCAGAATAGCTTTGCCTTCATCTACGCGTATTGCAGTTTTTATGTCTGTGGTTTTAAAGCCGTCTTTTGGCATTTTCCACGCGTCAGTATTATTTTTGTTGTTGTTGAGGATTATATCAACGAGGGAGTACAGCTCTTCCATGCTCATGGGTAGCGGAACCTGGGTACGCAATGCGCCGCCGACTTCCAAAAACGGATGAAGGGGATTTAATCCGGACATTACTTCCTTCATAGAGTGCGCCGATACTTCTTTGTTGGTATTTTTGATAAAATCCTCTGCGACGGCAACTAGCTTTTTTTCATAGTTGGTTGAAGCCTGCCAATTCAGCGGGAAAAACATACTTTTTTTTGCATTATTTAATGGTTGGTTAAAAGGATTGGCAAAATATTGACTTGGAAAGAAATTGTCTCCGGCATCAGCGAGTAAGTACCCTAATTTTTGATAGTTTACTTTTTGTTTTACTTCTACTAATTCTGGATCGTCGTATGGGGCAAGTGCAAGTTCGTCTTCTTTATTTTCAGACATTCTAAATACTCCTTTGGATTGTAGGAAATATTTAGATGGTATCTGCTGCCGGAATTTAAACTTATAGTAGTATTAATTTATAAAAATAAACTAAAAAGTTACATTTTAATCACTTCATATGCATAAGATTGAGAGAGTGGCCCCGGATTGTCATTCACTGTTGTGCAGCAAGCGGTGCGCGCTGGGTTTTGCTGCTGTTGTGCAGCGCAGTAATAATTGGTAACAATGTTTGATTTGTCTGTACGAACTGCCTTTCGTACATTCAGCCTGCGAATTTGTATCAGTAACTAAAGTGGCGGAAAATGGTCGTTTTTCAGAAAACATTGCGTAATAGTATCAGCTGTACCGGCGTTGGATTGCATGGTGGCAAGCTGATCAATATGAAGCTGACACCGGCTCCGGTGAACAGCGGCATTGTTTTTAAGCGAACCGATGTTGATCCGGACGTCGCGGATTTTCCAGCGCAATATGATACTGTCACTGATCTTATGATGTGTACCACTGTTGAAAATGGTGCTCATATTAAGGTTGCCACCGTCGAGCATTTGATGGCAGCGCTGTCCGGCTGCGGCATTGATAATGTCGTTGTTGAGCTTGATGGACCGGAAGTTCCGGTGATGGATGGTTCGTCCGCACCTTTTGTCTTTCTTGTTGAATGCGCCGATGTGATCGAGCAGGAGGCGCCGCGTCGCTATATTAAAGTGTTGAAGGAAGTGGAAGTGAGCGAGGGGGCGGCGAAAGCGAGTCTCTCGCCAGCCGATAATATTTCCATCTCCTTCGAGATTGATTTCGAAAACCCACGCATTGGCAAACAGAATTGCAGCTTTAGTCTGCGTAATGGCACGTTCAAGAATGAGCTCTCCCGCGCGCGGACCTTCGGTTTTCTGGGAGAATTTGAGCAACTCAAAAAGCTCGGCCTGGCCAAGGGCGGCTCCCTCGATAATGCGATCGTGCTTAGCGGCCCGGACATTCTGAATGAAGAAGGGTTGCGTTATGACGATGAGTTCGTGCGTCATAAGGCATTGGATGCGGTTGGCGATCTTTACCTTGCCGGCGCGCCGATCATTGGTGAGTTTTACGGACTCCGCTCAGGGCATGCGCTGAACAACAAGCTTTTGCATGCCTTCCTCTCTGATAAGGATGCCTGGTGCTATACGACGGAAGCGCCGGTTCGCATTGGCAATGTAGGCGGAGCCCATTGGCCAACCCAGAAAGCGGCGGCGCCTGCCACGGATTGATCGCCCCCGGTCATAATTGCACGCTGATTTTTATAATATTTGGAAGTAAAAAGGCGCGGATATGAATTCCGCGCCTATATTTGTGTCGGCATGTTCTGTCAGGCGGATTTACGCCGTCTTTCCTTGCCCGCCAGACTTTTGATCAGGCCACTGACTGCCGATCTCACCGCCGGTTCATCAATATCGCCATAATTGCGCACCAGCTCAATGGTTGAGCGGTTCTTGCCGCCATGCTCCAGAGGGATGCTTGTCGTTGATGGTTCGAGATTTTCGAAAAAATAGGCAACGTCTACTTCCAGCCGTTTGGCTATCTCATACAATCTGCCTGCACTGACACGGTTTGCTCCCGTTTCGTATTTCTGAACTTGTTGATATGAAATATCCAGCGCTTTCGCCAGATGCTCCTGGGTTAAACCCATCATAGTTCTTCTCTCACGAATCCGCTCGCCGACATGATCGTCGACTCTTTTCGCGACTTTACCCATTGTTGGTTGGTACCTTTCTTAGAGATCAAATTATTTTTCTAGTTGTGTTACTACTAAGGGCGACACCGCTGATTCAATGAAATTATTGCATTTTTATAGGAGAAAATTGAATCATCGCTTCACCCTTATAAGTAATGTATCACATACCAATAAAAAAAGAAAATACAAAAAATCTAACAATAATTAGATAAATTTTTTTTATCGATGCATAATCTGATATTGCTTTTTATTACTGATATAAAGTGCAAAATCGAGGAGTCGCCGGATTCGTAATATTCGAACTATCGTATTTCGAGGGTTGCATATTGGGCATGGAAGAAATCTGAAACCATAACTTCCCCTCGGCGAGCGGATTGGATAAAATGCCCCAGCATCCGAGTATATTCGGCGATGAGCCAAGAGGGATAAGTTGCAATATAATTTCTATTCAAGCATGGGCAGAGTGCTGGGCGGTTTCCTGCTTTTAATATTGGTTGCCGGTTGCAGTTCGGACGCTCCGGAAGCCTATGTGGAGCGGCCGGTTGAACAGCTGTATAATCAGGCTCTCGCAGACCTGAATAGTGAGAATTATTTTGAAGCGGCGCAAGGCTTTGACGAGGTGGAGCGGCAGCATCCTTATTCCGTCTGGTCGACCAAGGCGCAGATTATGTCTGCCTTCGCCTATTATCAGAGTAACGAATATGATCAGGCGATTCTGGCGGCGGAGCGATTTATCGAATTACATCCCGGCAATAAGGATGTGGCCTACGCCTATTACCTCGTCGCGATTTCTTACTATGAGCAAATCACCGGGGTGGAGCGCGATCAGAAGGTGACGCGTCAGGCGCTTGATGCATTGCAGAATCTTGTGCGCCGGTTTCCCAATACCGAATATGCGCAAGACGCGCGGCTCAAGATTGACCTGACCCGGGATCATCTGGCGGGCAAAGAAATGGCTATTGGTCGCTATTATCTCGGACAACAATACATGATCGGGGCAATCAATCGCTTTCGAATTGTTGTTGAGCAATATCAGACCACGACCCATGCTCCGGAGGCGCTTCACCGATTGACGGAAGCCTATTTGACACTCGGCATCACGGAGGAGGCTCAAACGGCAGCAGCTGTCCTTGGTTATAACTTTCCCGGTAGTGAATGGTATCAGGATTCTTACGCGCTTCTGGATGAGAATTATCTGAAACCGGAGGCGAATGAGGATTCCTGGATCGTTAGGGCCTGGAAATCAGTGTTTTAATCATCGCCCTGACATGCTGGAAAAACTCTCCATCCGCAATATTGTTCTGATCGACAAGCTGGACCTCTCTTTTGAAGGCGGGCTTTGTGTCCTCACCGGAGAGACTGGGGCGGGTAAATCAATTCTGCTGGACAGTCTTGCGTTGGCGCTTGGTGTTCGCGCGGATGCGGGTCTTGTGCGCGCGGGTACGGATCAAGGTTCGGTCTCGGCGGAATTTTCTCTGATCTCGACGCATCCGGTATTTTCTTTGCTGGAAGATATCGAGGTGGAGCCGGGAGAGCCGCTTATTCTTAGGCGAACGCTCAGTTCGGACGGGCGTAGCCGGGCGAGCATTAATGATCAGGCGGTGAGTGCCGGCTTGCTGCGTATCGTCGGCGAGGCCCTTGTCGAAATTCACGGTCAGAATGCGGAACGCGGCTTGCTCGACGCGCGGGGGCATCGTGCGCTGCTGGATCAATATGCGCGACTGGAAAAAGAAGTTGTCGCCGTTGGCCATCTTTACGAAACCCTCCAAAAGGCAAATGAAAATCTTGAGCGGGCCTTGCGCGAGATTGAGCAAGCGCGCGTTGATGAGGAATATCTCCGCCATATTGTCGAAGAACTTTCGTTTCTCGCGCCGGTGGAAGTGGAGGAAGAGTCGCTGGCTGTGCATCGATCCGACCTGATGCTTGCAGAGAATATTGCATATGCATTG
>CALEMG010000274.1 GCA_937910835.1 uncultured Alphaproteobacteria bacterium
GCACCACGCGCACCGACAGGAATGAACTGTCTTTAAGGACAAAAATCAGCAGCAAAAAGAGAACCGGTAAAATCAACCATGGCAGTCCGGGCTCAAAATGAAGCGAAAAGTAGAGCGCAATGCCGAAGCCGATCAGCGCCGGAAACCAAAGGAACCAGCGTGTCCGGTCCTCGCGAAACTGACCTGCCCAATTGTCTCGGCCTTTCGGGCCCGAAAGGGTCATGGCTTACGCCTTCCAACGGCATGCTTGCCCTCTGCCAAGACACAGGGTACAAATGCCTGCTTTTTAAATGATCACCCGGTTCAAATTTATAACTGAACGCATTGCAAAGTAAATTCTTATGACTGTCGTAACCCGTTTCGCCCCCTCCCCGACTGGATTTCTGCATATTGGCGGTGCTCGCACGGCTTTGTTCAACTGGCTCTATGCTCGTCACAATAAAGGCAAGTTCCTGCTTCGCATTGAAGATACGGACCGGGAAAGATCAACGGACGCGGCAATCGATGCCATTTTTGAGGGGATGAAATGGCTGGGCCTCGACTGGGATGAAGAGCCTGTTTTTCAGTTTTCCCGGCGCGCGCGCCATGCCGAGATTGCGCAACAATTGCTTGACGAAGGCAAGGCCTATTATTGCTATGCCTCCAAGGAGGAGCTTGCGGAAATGCGTGAGCAAGCGCGGGCGGAAAGCCGCCCCCCCGTTTATGACGGACGTTGGCGAGATCGTAATCCATCGGAGGCACCAAGTGGTGTCGATCCGGTTGTCCGCTTCAAGTCACCGAATGAGGGCGCCACCATCATCCATGACCGGGTTCAGGGCGACGTCACTTTTGCGAATGAGCAACTTGATGACATGATTTTGCTGCGTGCGGATGGCACGCCGACCTATATGCTCTCCGTTGTCGTGGATGACCATGATATGGGCGTCACGGACATTATCCGCGGGGACGATCATCTCACCAACGCGGCACGGCAAAAGCAGTTAATCGAGGCAATCGGCTGGACGGTTCCAAACCACACTCATATCCCTCTGATTCACGGACCGGATGGTGCGAAATTGTCGAAACGGCACGGAGCGCTCGGCGTGGAAGCATATCGCGATATGGGCTATCTGCCCGAAGCACTCCGGAATTACCTTTTGCGCCTCGGCTGGTCCCATGGGGATGACGAGGTGATCTCAACTGAGCAGGCGATCGAATGGTTTAACCTTGAAAATATTGGAAAATCAGCGGCCCGCTTTGATTTTGCCAAACTCGAAAACCTCAATGGGAACTATATCCGGCAGGCAGATGATGCCTATCTAACAAGCCTGGTCGCCCCGATTCTGGCTGAAAAAGCCGGTCAAGTAATATCTTCTAATCAACTGAAATTAATAGAAAAAGCCATGTACGGCTAGAAAGATCGCGCAAATTCTGTATACTCCTTGGCAGAGAGCTCCTTGTTTCTGATTGCCGAGCGACCGCTTGCGCTGGATAAAAAAGCCGAAAGCCTGATTACTGAGGAGGCGCGCGCTGTTCTTATGCGTTTGGCGGACCGATTAGAGACACTTGATCAATGGAACGGGGATACGGTTGAGGCGGCCGTTCGCGCGGCAGCGGAAGCTGAAGACCTCAAGTTAGGGAAAATCGCTCAGCCTTTGCGGGCGGCGCTTACAGGAACCACGGTTTCACCCGGCATATTCGACGTCTTGGACGTCTTGGGCCGGGAACAGTCCATCGGACGTATTCGGGATGTGCTTTCGGATTAAGACCGGCGGCAACGGGCGCAATAGTACCGACGATAATATCGTCACAAAAAATGGGAAATTCCACCCGGAATTTTTTTGAAAATACGGACGCGACAATGCCTGAAAAACGAAAAGGAAGTGGATGAATGAGTAGCTCTACCGTTACCGGCAATGTCACCTTGTCCGAAGGGTCGGACGATAACGCGCTTAGCCTGCCGTTGATCGCGGGCACCGTTGGACCATCGGTCATAGACGTGCGCAAATTATATGCCGATACAGGCCATTTCACCTATGATCCGGGGTTCACCTCGACCGCCTCTTGCGATTCCGCGATTACTTATATCGATGGCGATCAGGGCATCCTGATGCATCGCGGCTATAAAATTGAAGAACTGGCGGAGAAAAGCGACTTTATGGAAGTCTGCTATCTTTTGCTCAAAGGGGAGCTCCCCGATGCCGCCCAGAAAGACAAATTCACACACGATATCACCTATCACACCATGCTGCATGAGCAGCTGACCCAGTTCTACCGGGGCTTCCGGCGCGACGCGCATCCGATGGCTATTATGGTTGGTGTGGTTGGCGCGCTGTCCGCCTTTTATCACGATAGCACGGATATTACCGATCCAACGCAGCGGATGATTGCAAGTTACCGCTTGATCGCAAAAATGCCGACTATCGCGGCTATGGCCTATAAATATTCGGTTGGTCAGCCCTTTATCTACCCAAGCAATGAAATGTCCTATGCAGAGAACTTCCTGCATATGACCTTCAGTGTCCCGGCGGAACGCTACAAACTCTCACCGACCATCGCCCGTGCCATGGACCGGATCTTCATTTTGCATGCGGATCATGAACAAAACGCCTCAACCTCCACGGTGCGGCTTGCCGGCTCGTCCGGCGCCAACCCGTTTGCCTGCATTGCGGCCGGCATCGCCTGCCTCTGGGGTCCGGCGCATGGTGGCGCGAACGAGGCTGTGCTCACCATGCTCAATGAAATCGGTAGTGTTGACCGGGTTCAGGAATATATCGGCAAGGCGAAAGACAAGAACGATCCGTTCCGCCTGATGGGCTTTGGCCACCGGGTTTACAAAAACTACGATCCGCGCGCCAAAGTGATGCAGCAGACCTGCTACGAAGTTCTAGACGAACTCGGCATCAAGGATGAACCGATGCTCAAGCTAGCGATGGAACTTGAGAAGATCGCGTTGGAAGATCCTTATTTTGTTGAGAAAAAGCTCTTCCCGAATGTCGATTTTTACTCCGGCATCATTCTGCAGGCGCTCGGCTTCCCAACAAGCATGTTCACCGTGCTATTCGCCCTCGCCCGCCCCGTCGGGGTTCGCGCGCCGGTGATCGATCAAGTCCGACAGGATCGCGCCGAATTCCTCTACCGCTTGGTTGCCCGCCGCGATCCGATCTTCCGGCACCACCGGGTCCAGCGCGCCCAGGATTGCGATGGAATATCCGCGCAGTTTCGCACGATATTCCTCTGGCACGCCGAGCATGAAGCTGATGATTTCGGTCGGCAGCATCATCGCGAAGTCTTGGATCAGGTCCAGTTCGCCAAGGTCCTCGACCTGATCCAGCAAGCGATCAACGATCTCTTCGATCAACCGCTCCATCACCGCGAGCTTCCTCGGCGTGAACGCGCCCGAAATCAGCTTGCGCACGACTGTGTGGTAGGGTGGATCGTTGAAGATCAGCGAGGTGGTGTGGTGCACTTTCAGCGGGCATTCACCAAATTTCTCGCCAAACGCCTCGGTCTTATCCGACAGCATATCGCGGGACCGATAC
>CALEMG010000275.1 GCA_937910835.1 uncultured Alphaproteobacteria bacterium
GCGACCCTGGGGTTGGTAAGACGGCCATCGCCGAAGGCCTCGCCCGTCGGATTGTTCATGGTGACGTGCCGAGTGTACTGCTGCCCGCCGTTATTTATTCCCTCGATATGGGATCGCTGCTTGCCGGGACCCGCTATCGCGGTGATTTTGAGGAACGGTTGAAAGCGGTAATTTCCGAGTTGCAGGGATTGGACAATGCCATCCTGTTTATCGATGAAATTCACACCATCGTTGGGGCCGGCGCGACCAGCGGCGGCGCGATGGATGCGTCGAACCTCCTGAAGCCGGCGCTCGCAAGCGGGGAAATCCGTTGCATCGGGTCGACGACTTACAAGGAGTTCCGTAGCCATTTCGAGAAGGACCGTGCGCTGCTGCGCCGGTTCCAGAAGATCGACGTGCGTGAACCGACAGTCGAGGATAGCATCAAGATCCTGAAGGGGCTGAAACCCTATTTCGAGGAATATCACAAAATCCGTTACACGGCGGATGCGATCCGCTCGGCCGTGGAACTCTCTGCGCGCTATATCAATGACCGCAAACTGCCGGACAAGGCGATCGATGTGATCGACGAAGTTGGTGCGGCGCAGATGCTGAAGGCGGAAAGCAAGCGCAAAAAAACCATCGGCGTGAAGGACGTCGAGGCCGTGGTCGCCAAGATAGCGCGGATACCACCTAAATCCGTCTCCAAGGAGGATACTGTCAACTTGCGTAAGCTTGATGTTGATTTGCAGCGTGTCGTCTTTGGTCAGGATGAGGCGATTGACGCGCTGGCAAGTTCCATCAAGCTGGCACGTGCTGGGCTCAGGGAGCCGGAGAAGCCTATCGGCTCCTATCTCTTCTCCGGGCCGACTGGCGTCGGCAAGACCGAGGTTGCACGGCAGCTGGCCTCTATCATGGGGCTCAACCTGATCCGCTTTGATATGTCGGAGTATATGGAGCGGCATACGGTCAGCCGCCTGATTGGCGCGCCTCCGGGCTATGTCGGCTTTGATCAGGGCGGCCTGCTCACGGATGCCATTGATCAACAGCCACATTCAGTGCTCCTGCTTGATGAGATCGAGAAGGCGCATCCAGATCTCTTTAATATTCTCTTGCAGGTCATGGATCATGGCAAGCTGACAGACAATAATGGCAAGCAGGTGGATTTCCGCAATGTGGTGCTGATCATGACGACTAATGCGGGTGCTCATGAAATGACCAAGCAGGCTATCGGCTTTGGCAATGACGTTCGCGAGGGTGAGGATGAAGAGGCAATTAAGCGTCTCTTCACCCCGGAATTCCGCAACCGTCTGGATGCGACCATTCCGTTCGCACCGCTGCCGCCGGAAGTCGTCTCCCGCGTTGTCGAGAAATTCGTGCTGCAGCTTGAAACACAGCTGCAGGACCGGAATGTCACGATTTCGCTTTCCGACACCGCCGCGACATGGCTCGCCAAGAAGGGCTATGACGTCAACTACGGCGCCCGTCCGCTGGCCCGCGTCATTCAGGAGAGCATCAAGAAGCCGCTCTCCGAAGAATTGCTCTTTGGCAAGCTGGCGAAGGGGGGGCATGTCTCCGTCGGCGTGAAGGCAGGGGAGCTCACCTTCCGGGTCGAGAGTGCCGAGGAACTTAACCGCAAGGATCAGGCTGATAAAAAGAAACAGAAAAAAGGCACCAGTAAGAACGGCGCCATGGCGGAACGTTAGATTCGCCGTTTTCTAGGTAGAACGCCGCGTGATATTTCGCGCGGCGTTTTTTTGCAGCAGCCCTTCATGGCGCAGTTATTTATAATGAATCCTGCATATTTTTGAAGCTGTAGAAATCTGCAAGTCTTGTTAGAGCCCAGACGCGAGTATCAATTCTGCTGAGACCCATAATGATATCGTAGGCCGTATCGTACTATCAAAAAAATAAGAGATGCGGAATGGCAGCCGTGGCACGCTGCTCCCGATCGAGTTGTTCCGGGAGCTGATGGACGAGGTTGAGATATC
>CALEMG010000276.1 GCA_937910835.1 uncultured Alphaproteobacteria bacterium
ATAAGTCTTCCTTCGACAAGGCAAACCGGACGTCGCTCACCGCGGAGCGGGGACTCGGCATGGATGCAGCGATCCCGGTGTTTGAGCGTATCCGGAGCGAGTTCGGCATTCCCGTGCTCACCGATGTGCATCTGCCGGAACATTGCGCGGCGCTGGGCGATGCGGTGGATGTATTGCAGATACCTGCCTATCTTTGCCGTCAGACCGATCTTTTGATTGCGGCCGCAAAAACCGGCAAGGTGGTCAATGTTAAAAAGGGTCAGTTCCTTGCCCCTTGGGATATGAAGAATGTTTCCGACAAGCTGATCGGTAGCGGTAACAATCGTGTCCTGCTGACCGAGCGCGGCGCGAGTTTTGGCTATAACACGCTCGTCTCCGATATGCGGAGCCTCGCCATCATGGCGGAACAAACCGGCCAGCCCATTGTCTTTGATGCCACCCATTCCGTGCAGCAGCCGGGCGGGCAGGGCACAACATCGGGCGGGCAGCGCGAATTCGTGCCTGTCCTCGCGCGTGCGGCCGTTTCTGTCGGCGTGGCCATGGTCTTTATGGAAACCCATCAGGATCCCGACAACGCCCCCTCTGATGGCCCGAACATGGTGCCCATCGATCAGATGGAGGCATTGCTTACTACCTTGCAAAAATTCGATAATCTCGCGAAAAACCTCTAGAAACAGGAACCAAGTCGTATGAGTGCAATTCTTGATATTACCGGCCGTGAAATTCTGGATAGTCGGGGCAACCCCACGGTTGAGGTCGATGTTATTCTGGAAAGCGGCGCGTTTGGCCGCGCAGCAGTACCTTCCGGCGCGTCCACAGGCGCGCATGAGGCAGTGGAGCTGCGTGATGGCGATAAATCTCGCTATGGCGGCAAGGGTGTCCTTAAGGCTGTCGATGCGGTCAATGGTGAAATTTTCGATATTCTTTCGGGTCGCGATGCGGATGACCAGATTGCTCTCGACCGGGCGATGATTGCGCTCGATGGGACAGAAAATAAGGCTCGTCTCGGGGCAAATGCCATTCTTGGTGTCAGCCTTGCGCTCGCCCGTGCCTCCGCTGAGGATTGCGGCCTGCCGCTTTATCGCTATGTCGGCGGTGCGTCCGCACGCATCCTGCCGGTGCCGATGATGAATATCATCAATGGTGGAGAACATGCCGACAACCCTATCGATATTCAGGAATTCATGATTATGCCGGTCTCCGCCGACACTTGCGCGGATGCCGTTCGCATGGGATCGGAAGTCTTTCAAACCCTGAAAAAAGAGCTTTCCAAGGCCGGGCATAACACCAATGTCGGCGATGAGGGCGGCTTCGCCCCGAATATCGCCAGCACCCGCGACGCCCTTGATTTTATTATGAAATCCATCGAAGGAGCAGGCTACAAGCCGGGCGAGGACGTGTATCTTGCCCTCGATTCTGCTTCGACCGAGTTCTTCAAGGACGGCAAGTATCACCTCAAAGGCGAAGACAAGACGCTGGAAGCCGGCGAAATGGTCGATTACTATGCCGCGCTAGTGGGCGACTATCCGATCATCTCGATCGAAGACGGCATGAGCGAAGATGACTGGGCGGGCTGGAAACTTCTCACCGACAAGATCGGCGATAAGGTACAGCTCGTAGGTGACGATCTGTTCGTGACCAACCCACAGCGGCTGGCCGACGGAATTTCGCAAGGCGTTGCCAACTCCATCCTAGTGAAGGTCAACCAGATCGGCTCCCTCACTGAGACGTTGGAGGCCGTTGAGATGGCGCATAAAGCGCGCTACACGGCTGTCATGTCGCACCGCTCTGGGGAAACAGAGGATTCCACCATTGCCGATCTTGCTGTCGCTACCAACTGCGGTCAGATCAAGACGGGTAGCCTTTCGCGTTCCGATCGCCTCGCGAAATACAACCAGCTGATCCGCATTGAGCAGGAACTTGGCGACGCGGCGGAATATGCGGGTCGTGGTATTTTGAAAGGGTAAGGCTTGCCGTGCCGCTCTCCCTCTCGGACCTTGCGAGGACGACGCAGGATGTTTACGAGCGCACTG
>CALEMG010000277.1 GCA_937910835.1 uncultured Alphaproteobacteria bacterium
TGCCTTCAACCAAATCCGTAATTTTCTGAGTTATCTTCCCAATAACGTCTGGGAACTGCCAATACGCACCGCATCGGATGCCCCCGCAGATCGCATGGAAGAAGACCTACTCAATATCGTGCCAAAAAACCGGCGTCTCCCCTTTCATATGCGAAAGCTGGTCCAAATGGTTGTGGATCGCGACAGCTTCTTTGAAATGGGAAAGAACTACGGTCGTAGCCTGATTACCGGCTTTGCCCGGCTCAACGGCCAGTCCATCGGAGTGATCGCTAATGACTGCAGGATTTATGCCGGAGCCATGGGCGCGGATGCCGCTCAAAAAGTGCGGCGCTTTATCGAACTATGCGACACCTTCCATATCCCCATTGTAAATTTTACTGACGAACCCGGATTCATGATTGGCCCGGACTCGGAAAAAGACGGCACCATTAAATTCGGCACGTCTGCGGTTGCCGCCGCCGTCATGTCCGTTGTGCCTTGGGCAACGGTGATTGTGAAGAAAGCCTTCGGCGTCGCCGCCGCCGCGCATTTTAGTGAGAATGGCTATGTTCTTGCTTGGCCCAGCGCAGAAATGGGTCCGCTCCCCGTCGAAGGAGGTGTGGCCGTAGCCTACCGCCGACAGCTTGCAGAAGCAGAAGACCCGGAAAAACTCAGGGCTGAACTTGAAGAGCAGCTCGCGGCCCAGCAATCCCCCTTCCCGCGCGCAGAGAGCTTCAGCGTGCATGACATTATTGATCCGCGAGAGACCCGGCCCGCACTTTGTCAATGGGTTGACTGGATACAACCGCAGCTCGAGAGCCTCAAAGGGCCAGTTACCTTTTCATTCCGCCCCTAGGCCATTTACCTCGGTTAGCAGCTTTGTTAAAATCAGACGCCTATAACAAAATAAAATGAAGGACGACATATCATGACGGCAGCATTGAAAGTGAAAATCGACGGTTGGGAAAATGGCGGGAAAATCCCGGGCAAATTCGCTTTCGGTGTTCCTGCCGAAGAGGGGCATGTCGCACTCAGCGATAACAAAAGCCCGGCAATCAGCTGGTCCGATACACCCGAGGGAACCAAATCATTCGCCATCATCTGTCATGATCCCGATGTCCCTTCCTCCGGTGAAGATGTCAATCAGGAAGGCAAGACGGTACCGGCCAGTCTGCCGCGGGTCGATTTCTACCATTGGGTTCAGGTTGATATTCCGGCCGAGTACGCCAGCCTTGCCGAGGGAGAAGTCAGCGACGGCATAACGGCCAAAGGCAAAGCGCCGAGCAAACGCGCCTACGGCATCACCGGCATTAATAACTATACCGACTGGTTCGCAGGCGATCCCGATAT
>CALEMG010000278.1 GCA_937910835.1 uncultured Alphaproteobacteria bacterium
GGGTTTTATTGAGGAAACCGGCGTTGGCCAGTATTACCGCGACGCCCGCATTCTCCCCATTTATGAGGGCACGAATGGTATTCAGGCGCTCGATCTGGTAGGGCGCAAGCTCGGTCTGCAGGGCGGGGAGCCGGTGAAGGAAATATTCGCCGATATGCTTGAGACCGTAAAGGCGCTTGCCGAAGTGGGGGACGATATGTCGGCGATGTCGTTGCAGTTGAACCTTGCAGTCTCCGCGCTGAGGGATGCAACCGACTGGCTTTACAGCAATGCGTCAAACGATCCGCACGCGGCGCCAGCAGGCGCTACACCATATCTTCGTATGTTTGCGACGACGGTGGGCGCGCATCTTCTCGGGCGCTCGGCGCTGAAAGCGCGGGCAATGCTGAGTGACGGGGCGGCGGATACGGAATTCCTGAAAGCAAAGATCATCACGGCCCGGTTCTTCATGGGCCAAATTCTGCCGACAGCGACGGCGCTTCTTGGTCCGGTAACGGAAGGGCCGGAAACCCTGTTTGCGATTGACGAGGATTTACTCTCTGCCTGATCGGGGGAGCAAATTTGACGTTAACGTAAACGTTAAATAGAATAACAAGAGCGGCGGGCGCCCTGCCCAGCCGCCATTAGGACGAGTACCGCATGACCTATATCGAAAAAACCTATCCCTTCGATACCCGTCCGGGTGACGGCGAGGTTCTGGAAGTCAGCGAGGGCCTTCTGTGGGTGCGCATGCCAATCCCGATCCCCGGCCTGGACTATATCAACCTCTATCTGATTGAGGATGACGATGGTTGGACAATGGTGGATTCGGGGCTAAATACCGGCGAAATCCGTGACCTCTGGCGCAGCATTTATGCGAAATACCTCAAAGGTAAGCCGATCACCCGAATGATCTGCACCCACTTTCATCCCGATCATATGGGGCAGGCGGGTTGGGTCACCTATAAGTGGAATATCCCGCTGACCATGACCTTCGGCGAATGGACCTTCGGTCGCATGCTCTATCTGGAGGCGCAGAAGGAAACGCCGGACTATGTCGTTGATTTTTACCGCTCTGTCGGCTTCACCGAACCGATGCTGGCGCAGGTTCGTGATCGGGGCTTCAATAATTTCCGGCGGGCCATGTCACAGGTACCCATGGGCTTCAACCGCATCGCCGACGGCGATATCATTACCATCGGCAAGCGCGACTGGCAGGTGATTGTCGGTGAGGGCCACTCACCCGAACATGCCTGCCTCTACTCGAAGGCGGACGGCATTCTGATCTCCGGGGACCAGGTCTTGCCGCGTATTACGCCGCATATCGGGGTGTATCCTGCGGAACCGTTCGCTAATCCGTTGAAGAAATTTATTGATTCTATTGAAATATATAAGAAATTGCCCGATGACACCTTCGTACTTCCGGCGCATAATGATGTCTTTTATGGACTTCATAACCAACTGGACTTTTATCAAGAACACCATGAAGATCGCCTTAACCGGTTAATTGGCGCATGCGATTCTCCGCAATCTGCGCCCGACCTCCTGCCGGTCCTGTTTGACCGGGAACTGAGTGAGAAGGACAAGGGCATGGGAATTGCCGAAGGGCTGGCCCATTGTCATTATCTGGTTGGTGAAGGCAAGCTGGAGCGGGTTAAGGGAAGTGACGGAATCTGGCGGTTTCAGAAAAGTGGTGCCGAGCGCAAGGCGGTCGCCTGACGGGTTAATCTGTTCACCGAAAACAACAACAAAAAGGAATGAAAATGTCTGACGATCTTCTCTATGAAAAGAAAGACGGTATCGCCACCGTGACCCTTAACCGGCCGGAGGCACGCAACGCCCTGTCACCGGAGATGCGCGAAGGGCTGTTCCAGTCGTTTGTCGATGCCGAGAGCGACGAAACCATACGCTGCGTCGTCGTGCGCGGCGAGGGGGAGCATTTCCAAGCGGGTGGCGACGTCAAGGCGTTTAACGAGTTCGTAAAACTGAGCCCGACAGAGCGAAGCCAGATGTTCGAGCGCCGCATTCACGGTCTGCACCCGACGATTTTCACCATGCAGCGCATGCCGAAGCCGATTATCGCGAGCGTGCGTGGTGGTGCGGCGGGCTTCGGTCTCTCGCTGATGATGGCTTGCGATATGGTCATCGCATCGGAGGATGCTTTCGTCACGCTTGCCTATATTGGCATCGGGACGACGCCGGATGGGTCCGGCACCTATACCCTTCCGCGCATTGTCGGGCTGAAAAAGGCGATGGAGATTGCCATGCTAGGTGATCGGATCAAGGCGGCGGAGGCGAAAGACCTTGGCCTGATCAATTATGTTGTGCCGACGGGTGAGCTGGAGGCGGAAACGGCAAAACTGGCCAAGCGGCTTGCGAACGGCCCGACGGTGGCCATCGGCCGGACGAAGCAGTTGCTTAATGCCTCGCTCGGGAATAGTTTGGAAGAGCAGTTATCCTTGGAAGCGCAAGGCTTTGCCGTCTGCGCGTCTAGCAATGACTGGGTCGAAGGGGTGACAGCCTTTAAGGAGAAACGGAAGCCCGTCTATAAAGGCAACTGACGGGCGTCGGTTCTAATAGGAATAGGGAGACGGTTATGGCGGATCTGAAGGATAAGACGCTCTTTATCACGGGTGCGAGCCGAGGCATCGGGCTTGCTATCGGCAAGCGCGCTGCCGCCGATGGCGCGAATGTCGTCATTGCCGCCAAAACCGCCGAACCCCACGCCAAGCTGAAGGGCACGATCTACACCGCCGCCGAAGAGATTGAGGCGGCGGGTGGCAAGGCGCTCCCCCTCGTTGTCGATGTGCGCGATGAGGAAATTGTCGAGGCGGCGATGAAGCAGGCGGCGGAGAAGTTCGGCGGGATCGACATCCTCGTCAATAACGCCTCTGCTATCAGCCTTACGGGCACGCTTGAAACCCCGATGAAGCGCTATGACCTGATGCATCAGATCAATGTCCGCGGGACCTTCCTTTGTTCACAGAAGGCAATTCCGTATCTTAAAAAGGCCGAGAATCCACATGTTCTCAATCTGTCACCGCCGCTTAATTTCGAGGCGCACTGGTTCTCGCCGCATGTCGCCTACAGCATGGCGAAATACGGTATGAGTCTCTGTGTTCTGGGCATGGCGGAGGAGTTCAAAAAAGCGGGCATTGCCTTTAACGCGCTTTGGCCGCGAACAGCGGTTGCAACGTCGGCGATGGATTTGATCGGCGGCCCGGATGTGCGCAATAGGTGCCGTAAGGATACAATTATGTCCGATGCGGCACATATCATCCTGACCAAGCCGTCACGAGAATTCACCGGGAACTTCTGTATCGATGATGAACTGCTGACGGACGCTGGGGTCACGGATTTCGCGCAATACCGCTTCGACGGTGTGGAGGAAAAAGACCTTCTTCCTGATTTCTTCGTCTGATCAGGCGGCCTGACGCAACTCCAGCCGGCTCCACACATCTTTCAACGCACCGACGAGCTCGGCCATCATTGCATCGTCATGGAATGGCGTTGGCGTAATGCGTAACCTTTCCAGTCCGCGCGGCACGGTCGGGTAATTGATCGGCTGGATATAGATGCCGTAATCATCGAGGAGCATATCACTCGCCTGCTTGCACAGCTCCGCATCATAGACCATCAGCGGCACGATATGAGTGACTGAGGGGAGGACGGGCAGGCCCGCTTCCGTCAGCAGCCTTTTCAAGGTGGCGGCACGTTCCTGGTGATGCTCGCGCTCGGCCTGGCTTGACTTCAGGTGCCGCACGCTCGCCAGCGCACCGGCGGACATCACCGGGGAGAGGGTCGTCGTGAAAATAAATCCTGTGGCGTAGGAACGAATGGCATCGATGATGCACTGCTTTGCCGTGATAAAGCCGCCGACCACGCCGAATGCCTTGCCGAGGGTACCCTCGATAATATCAAGGCGATGCATCAGGCCTTCACGCTCCGCCACGCCGCCGCCGCGCGGGCCATAGAGGCCGACCGCATGCACTTCATCGAGATAGGTCATGGCGTTGTATTTATCGGCCAGATCGCAGAATTCCTTGATCGGGGAAATATCGCCATCCATGGAATAGACCGATTCAAAGGCGATAACCTTCGGGCGGTTCGGGTCGATGGTTTTAAGCGTGTCTTCCAAATCCCGCACATCGTTGTGACGGAAGATCCTTTTTTCGCAGCCCGAGTGGCGCACACCGTCAATCATGGAGGCATGGTTAAGCTCATCGGAGAGGATTACGCAGCACGGCAGCAGCTTGCCAAGGGTGGAGCGAGTCGCGTCGATGGAGACAAAGCAGGAGGTGAAGAC
>CALEMG010000279.1 GCA_937910835.1 uncultured Alphaproteobacteria bacterium
ATGCTGGCGGCGATTTCCTCAGGCTGACCAAGACGGCCCATGGGCACGCGTGACGCCAGTTTATCCATATCGATAAAGCCCTCGCGTTCGAGTTTTTGGACGAGTTCTGTTGTCACAAACCCCGGTGTAATGGCATTGAAGCGGATACCAAGGCTCGCAAACTCACAGGCCATAGACCGCGTCATGGCGACGATCCCGGCTTTCGCCGCGCCGTAAGCGTTGCGTTTCGGCAGGCCAAGAATACCGGCGATTGAGCTGATATTGACAACCGCCCCACCTCCCCCTTCCTGCATAAGCCGCACCGCTTCGCGCGAGACGAGAAATGTGCCCGAAAGATGAATTTGCAGGACGCGCTCAAAACTCTTAAGTGTTTGCTCAACGGTAGGTAAGTGGGGACTGCCGACACCGGCGTTATTGACAACAGCGTCAAGACGCCCGTAGGTCTCTTTGATCTCAGATATTGCTTGGATAACGTCGTTTTCTGAAGACACATCACACTGAATGGCAAGATGCCGGGGCCCAAGCATTTTAGCACATTGTTGCGCGGCCTCTGCCTCAATGTCCAGAACGGCCACCGAATACCCTTGATCCGCAAAAACTCTCGCCGTCGCAAGGCCTATCCCGTTGGCCCCGCCGGTTACGAGTGCGACCGGCCCATCAAGCATATTCTTCCCTTCATTCGCCATAGCTAAGCCTGCTCACCGAATAAGCCAGCCCGAAGCCGTTGGCTGATTTCCGTTACGGCCGCTTCCGCCGTCGGCAACATATTGCCTAGCGTCACAAACCCATGTATCTGGCCGGGATAATGCTTGTACTCCACAGAAACGCCAGCCTGACGCAAGCGGCGAACATAGCTCTCCCCTTCATCCGCGAGAGGATCAAAACCAACCGTCACAACATAGGCCGGAGCAACATCTTTCAGCGTCGGCGCAAAAACTGGGGATGCTCGCCAATCAACCTGCTGCTCAAAATTTTCAAGATAATGATCACGGAACCAGAACATAGTGTCCGCCGTTACAGGAAGGCCCTCCGCGGCGACGTCATAAGAGCGCCTCGACATAGTAAGATCGGTGCAGGGATATACAAGGAGCTGAAATCTTAGCTCAGGAACGGTACCGTCGCGGGCGAAAATAGCCATCACAGCCGCTAGGTTGCCACCAGCGCTATCGCCACCAACGGCCACCCTATCTGCGTCAATATCCAGCATATCAGTATTTGCGAAGGCCCAGCGCACGGCTTCCGCTGCATCGTCAACCGCCGCAGGAAACTTATGCTCGGGCGCCAGCCGGTAATCCACCGATAGAATGGCAACGCCGGACGAATTCGTGATCTGCCGGCATAACATATCATGGGTATCTAGGTCGCCGATCACCCAGCCGCCGCCATGGAAGAAAACCAACAGCGGCAACTTGCCTGATTGGCGTCCGCCATCGGGGCGATAGTAGCGTAACTTCGTTGTTCCGCCCTCATGATTCATGGCAAAATTCTGGATTTCACCAACTTCGGGAGGCGTGACATTCGCAGCAATACGTGCCGCAGTCATGGCATCGCGCGCTTCTTCCGGTGTGAGGCTTTCATATGTAGGTGCACCGACCTCAACTCTCATCGCGAGAAGCTTTGCCGCATCACTATCCATAATCATCGCTAGTACTCCCAATATTTTCAGCGATTTATTGATATCGCTTTTTCTGACCCCGACGGATCTTTCAGGAATTATGTCCCATCAGTCAGTCATTTTCCATATACCGGCAAACTCCGAAGCTCAGCCCTGAACAGCCATTCATTTTACCTTGCCATATTTATGTTGATATATCAACATTAAAAATCTAGCATAGACGTAAGTCGTTTCGTCGGCGTCGTCACAGACATTGACGAATCCACGAATTGGCGATACTCATTTTCACCTGCATGGACTCGGCCCGACCTGCCAGCTCTGCTGAGATGCACAATATTGGAACGTAATAGTGAGTACGAAAGCAAAAATTAAAGCTCGCGCTGATGCCGATAAGCCGAAACCGAAGCCGCTTGACCTCGATAACTATGTCACCGGACTGATATCCTGGCTGAATAACAGGCTCTCGGCGGATGCCTCAAATCTCTACAGGAAATACAGCGGAATAGGTATTTCAGACTGGCGCGTCCTCGCTTACCTTGGAGTAAAAGGAACGGGCATTGGCGCTGAAATAAGTGATTTTCTTGGCATGGACAAGGCCGCTGTTAGCCGTAGTATTACGACCTTACGAAAGAAAAAACTGGTAATTGCTGACGCGACGGACGGTCGGAAAATCGAGTTGCGACTCTCCGGCAAGTGCATCATTCTGTACAATGAGATTTTAGCCCTGGCACTGAAACGAGAAGAAATCCTTCTGGATGGCTTCGACAAAGAGGAACGCGCCCTCGTTATCCGCCTGCTGCATAAAATGCTGGCCAACCTTCCCAAAGTCGCACAATACAGCTCGGATCTTATCACCAAGACCTGAGCCCCCCTATCCACGGTTCAGCCGTCCCGAATTTAATGTTGATATGTCAATATATAATTGATTGAGCAAAACGGAAATGCGATAGTTAGATGGAACAGCTCTCAAAAAGTGCTGAATAATATTTGGAGAAACGAAAATGACAGCGACAAGGCGCTCACCCGTCATCATCGGCGTCGGTCAAATCACCGACACAAAATCAGAACCGACGACAGGCCGGTCTCCTCTCGAGCTCATGGTCGATGTTGCAAAAAAGGCTGGTGAAGATACGGCTGCTGTCACATCGGTTTTTGGTGAGATCGACTCGATTGCCGTCGTGCGCAGCTTTTCCGACACGGTTCCTGCCTTTCGTTCTCCCTACGGCAGACTTGAAAATGCCCCCTGGTCGGTTGCAAATCGGATCGGAGCAACGCCCCGCGAATATATTTATCCGCCACAGGGCGGTGATACGCCGCAAACACTGGCGGAACGCGCGGCGGGCAGAATTTCTGAAGGCGCTTCCGACCTCGCGCTGATCGTTGGCGCGGAAGCGCTTCGGACCGAGCGTAACGCCAAAAAGGCCGGCCTGCAACTTGACTGGAGCGAAGGGGCACCGGAAGCGCCGAACGAACTTGAGGGTGTATCGACCCTCTATTCGGAGACCGAAGTCAATCACGGGATGCGTTCAGCAGTCGCCATGTATGCCCTGTTCGAGCAGGCGTTACGCCAACGCAAGGCATCAAGTCTCGAGGCGCGCCGGATTGAACTCGGAAAGCTTTTTGAAAATTTCGCGGCGGTTGCAGCGACCAATCCATTGGCAACACGACGGGAAGGATTTTCGGCGGAGAGTATCAGCACACTATCACCGACCAATCGCTATGTCGGCTATCCCTATACTAGACTGATGACGGCGAATGCCTTCGTCGATCAGGCGGCGGCTTATCTCATTTGCTCGGAAGAGAAAGCGGATCAGCTTGGCGTCCCGATACCCAAGCGGGTCTATCTGCATGGCAGCACACATGGCCATGAAGAATGGTTTGTTACCGAACGGAACCGGTTCGATCAGTCGCCGGCGATCCGACATGTTGTCCGGTCCGTTCTGGAAACTGCGGAAATCTCCGTCAAAGACCTCTCTTTCTTTGATATATACAGCTGCTTTGCCTCAGCGATCGAGATTGCCGCAGATGAAATCGAAATACCGATAGATGATCCACGCGGACTGACTGTCACCGGTGGACTTCCCTTCTTTGGCGGACCCGGAAACAATTACGTTACCCATGCTATCGCGGAAATTGTCATGCGCCTCCGTGCCAAGCCCGGATCTTTTGGACTTGTGACTGCGAATGGGGGATTGCTTACAAAACACGCGGCCGGGCTTTATTCAACGACCCCGCCGAAAGTAGCCTGGCAGTCTGTCAATGAAACAGCTCTGCAACGCGAGATTGACAAAGCGTCCGGTCTGAAGGTCGAGCTTGACCCAGCCCCCGAAGGGAGAGCCACCGTCGAAACCTATACGATCGTCAATGGCCGAAATGGCCCTGAGCGCGGCATCATTGTCGGACGTCTCCTGGACTCGGGTCGGCGGTTCGTCGCCAATACACCGGAGGACGCCCAAACCCTTGCAAAGCTCGAAACAATTGAAGGGTTAGGGCTAACCGGGCGTGTAAATGCAACTGGCAAGATCAACATTTTCACTCCGGAATTTTAAGACAGACGTTCAATCGTCGATGGACCAGTTAGGTTTACGCAGAACGGCGAAGGACGCGGGGCCCTCGATATAGTCATTGCTGGTACGCAACGCCGCAACTGCCGGGAAATCCGTCGGAAATGACTTGACAAACTCACCGTCAAACAATGTCTTCCGCACCGCCTGTTTCGTTGCTCGCAAGGCCATCGGCGAGCATTCCAGCAGTTGCGCTGCCCATTCGCGCGCCGTCGCAAGGGCATCTCCTTCCTTGGTTACTGCCGTCACGAAGCCCAGTTCATAAGCCTCCTTGGCCGGAACCCGGCGCCCTGTCAGCAGTATCCCCATGGCCCGCTGAAGCCCGATGGCTTTGGGCAGATACTGCACGCCGCCTGCGAGCGCCGCTAGCCCGACCCGGGGCTCGGGCAAAGCAAAAAGGGCATTTTCGGCGGCGATGACAATGTCACAGGACAGCGCCAGTTCGAACCCGCCCCCCATGGCCATCCCGTCCACAGCGGCAATCACTGGCTTGTCGAGTTCAAAGCGGGTCGATAGTCCGGCAAATCCGCCTGGCGGAAACATCCTCCGCCCCTTAACTTTTGCCTGGGTCTTCAAATCATTGCCGGTCGAGAAAGCTCTTTCGCCAGCTCCCG
>CALEMG010000280.1 GCA_937910835.1 uncultured Alphaproteobacteria bacterium
CAATCTCGGAGCAGTCGCACGCGCTGTAACGGCTCTCCAACCAGCTCGCGAAATATCTCTCGCCACAGGTCTATGCCTCCATCTTCGAGGGGCGCAATCGCGGCGATATTACCAGCCGTCGCAAGAAACTGACGGTGTTTTTCTCCGATATCGTCGGCTTTACGGAAATCACCGAGCAGATGGAGGCGGAGGATCTCACCCGTATTCTCAATCAATATCTGACGGAGATGTCGGAGATTGCGCTTTCCTACGGAGCGACCATCGACAAGTTCGTCGGCGATGCCATCGTCATCTTCTTCGGTGATCCGGAAAGCAAAGGCGTTAAGGAGGATGCCATCGCCTGCGTGAAGATGGCGCTGGCCATGAAAACGCGGCTGCAAGAGCTGAACGAGCAATGGTCTGAAATGGGCATCGAGAAGCCGTTGCAATGCCGAATGGGGATCAACACCGGCTATTGCACAGTCGGCAATTTCGGCAGCAGCGAGCGGATGGACTACACTGCTATCGGCAATGGCGTCAATCTCGCCTCCCGCTTGGAATCGACCGCCGCGACGGGGGAGATCCGCATCTCCCATGAAACCTACGCCAATGTGAAGGATGTTATTCTTTGCGGCAAGCGGGAGGAAATCTCGGTCAAGGGGTTCCATCTTCCGATCAACACCTATGTTGCGCTGGAAGAAAGCGATATGGCACTAAGCGAGGCGGAAACCATACATGAAGAGTTGCAGAATGTCCGTTTGGATATCGATCTGAAGAACATGACGCCCGCCGCGCGGCGCAAGACGGAGGTTCTGCTGCAGAAGGTTTTGACGCAGATTTCGACCGAAGGGCCGGATGACCCGCCCGATCGGGAGGACGACTAAGCCGGATTTCGTCTTCCTCTCGCGGAATAGAGCGCCATGGAAAATTTTGCGGTTGCGCTGCAGCATAAATCCTCTACTCTATTCTTATGCAGAAAACCCAGACTGTTTTCGATGAAATGAACGGGGAAGCGGGAAATGTTCGCTATCCCTACGAAGAATACCAGAAATGGCTGTCGGAAGAAGACCCGGCAAGGCTTCGTCGCAAATCAACCGCCGCGGAAGCCTTCTTTCGCCGCACCGGCATAACCTTCAATGTATATGGACGCGAAGAGGCCGCAGAACGGCTGATCCCCTTCGATGTTATTCCCCGGGTCATCTCGGGGCGGGAATGGGCGCGGCTGGAACGCGGCATTGAACAGCGAGTGCGGGCGATCAACGCCTTTCTCCATGATATCTATCACCGGCAGGAAATCCTTCGTGCGGGACGTATTCCGAGGGAACTGATCGCCAATAACGATGCCTTCCTGCCGCAGATGATCGGCGTCTCTCCGCCGGGGAATGTCTATACGCATATTGTTGGTACCGATCTTGTGCGGACGGGGGAGAATGAATTTTACGTCCTCGAAGATAACGCGCGCACGCCTTCCGGTGTGTCCTATATGCTGGAAAACCGCGAAACGATGCTGCAGATGTTCCCGGAGCTGTTCTCTCAGGTGAAGGTTCGCTCGGTCAGCGACTATCCGAAACATCTGCGTCGTTCCCTCGGAGACTGTGCACCGCCGGCCTGCAGCGGCAAGCCTGTTGTCGCGGTCCTGACGCCGGGTATTCATAACTCTGCCTATTTCGAGCATTCCTTCCTCGCCGACCAGATGGGCGCAGAGCTGGTGGAAGGGCATGACCTGCGTGTCGTCGATGGCCGGATCGCCATGCGGACGACGCAGGGCTATGATCCGATCGATGTGGTGTATCGCCGGGTCGATGACGATTTTCTCGATCCGCTGAATTTCAATCCGGAATCGCAGCTCGGTGGCGCCGGGAGCATGGATGTGTATCGGGCGGGAGGGATTACCATCGCGAATGCGCCCGGCACCGGGATTGCCGATGACAAGGCGATCTATTCCTATATTCCCGAAATTGTCCAATTCTATACGGGCGAAAAGGCGATTTTGCAGAATGTGCCAACCTGGCGCTGCGCGGAAGCAGACTCGCTTGCCTATGTCCTCGACAATCTGGAGGAATTGGTGGTGAAAGAGGTGCATGGATCGGGCGGTTATGGCATGCTGGTCGGCCCCGCTGCGAGCAAGCGGGAAATTGCCTCCTTCCGCACCAAACTCAAGGCCAGGCCTGGAAATTATATCGCGCAGCCGACGCTCGCGCTCTCGACGGTACCGATCCTGACCAAGAAGGGGCTCGCGCCGCGCCATGTGGATTTGCGCCCCTTCGTGCTGGTCTCTCCGCGCAATGTAAAGATTACGCCCGGTGGCCTGACCCGTGTCGCGCTGAAGGCCGGATCGCTCGTCGTGAATTCCAGTCAGGGGGGCGGTACGAAAGACACTTGGGTACTGGAGGAATGAACGCGCGATGCTAGGCAAAACCGCAGGCGGTCTTTTCTGGATGTTCCGGTTTCTCGAACGCAGCGAGAATACGGCGCGGATGCTCGACGCGGGATTTCATATTGCGCTGACCCGATCGAGCGCGGCGGAAAATGAATGGGCCTCAGTCGTGGCGGCTGCGGGTGTGACGGAGGCCTATACAGCCAAATACGATCAGTATGTCGCTCAGAATGTGATCGATTTTCTGCTGCGCGATAAAAGCAATTCATCCAGTGTCTGGTCTGTTATCGAAGGCGCTCGCAACAATGCACGGATGGTACGCACGGCGCTTACCCGAGAAGTATGGGAGGCGACGAACGAATGCTGGATCACAATGAAAGGTCTGCTCTCCCGCCCGGTGTCGGAGAGGGACCTGCCGGAAGTGCTCGGCACGATCCGCCAGCAAAGCGCGCTGGTCCGCGGGGCTCTGCATGGAACCATGCTCAGGAATGATATTTTTGACTTCGCCCGTCTCGGCTCCTTTCTGGAGCGCGCGGACAATACAGCGCGAATCCTTGATGTGAAATATTATGTTTTGCTGCCCTCTGCTTCCTTTGTGGGCTCGTCTCTCGATAATGTGCAGTGGGAATCGATCCTGCGCTCCGTCTCGGCGCAGCGGGCCTTCCGATGGCTCAATCCCGGGGAAGTCAACCCGGTGAGCATCGCCGAATTCCTTATTCTCGATCGGCGTATGCCGCGCTCCCTGGCCTTCTGTTATGCGAAAATTGTTGATAATTTGGGCTATCTTGAGGAAGATTACGGGCTTCGGCTCGATTGCCACGAGATGGCGGCCCCGATACTGAAAAGACTGACAGAAGCTTCGGTCGATTCCATCGTTGATGGAGGATTGCATGAATTTATCACGGCCTTTATCCGGGACAATATGGCACTCGGCAATCAGATTGAACAAGATTATCGCTTTACCGGATGACTGAATGATTCTGAAAATTTCACATCTGACGAAATACCGCTTCGAGGAGCCGGTACATTACGCGTTGCAGCAACTCCGGCTGCTGCCGAAGAGCGGAGTCGGGCAGAATGTCGTTTATTGGGATGTGACGGTGACTGGTGGCGAGCGCGAGCTTGAGTTCGATGACCAGTTCGGTAACCATGTCATGCTTGTGGCCATTGATCCTGGCAAGACCGACATCTCCATTCTGTGCGAAGGGGAGGTCGATACGACCACCCTGCATGGTGTAATCGGCCCGAACAAGGGTTTCGCGCCACTTTGGCTCTTCCTTCGATCCACGCCGTTGACCATACCGGGCAGCCGGGTTGCGAAGCTGATAAAGGAACTCGGGACAGATCATGAGACGGATGTCACGCGGCTCCACGCGCTTTCTCGCCTGATCGGAGAAGTGGTGCCCTATCAGACTGGGGAAACTCACTCGGAAACCACCGCGGAGGAGGCCCTGATCGCCGCCGCCGGCGTCTGCCAGGATCACGCACATATCTTTGTCGCAGCGGTCCGGCAGATGGGCTTTCCCGCGCGCTATGTCAGCGGCTATCTGATGATGAACGACCGGGTGGAGCAGGATGCGACCCATGCCTGGGCCGAGGCTTATTTGCCTGATCTCGGTTGGGTCGGGTTCGATGTCTCCAATGGGATTTCACCCGATGACCGCTATATTCGCGTGGCGACGGGACTGGATTACCAGGATGCGTCGCCGATCTCGGGCCTGCGATTGGGCTCGGGCGGGGAACATATGGATGTAACACTACAGGTACAGCAATAACGTATTGTGAAATAAGGACTGAAGAAAAAGAATGACATATTGCGTCGGATTGAGGCTGAATAAGGGCCTCGTTTTTATGTCTGACACGCGCACCAACGCGGGCATAGATAATATTTCCGTCTTCAAGAAGATGCATAGCTGGGTTGTCCCCGGAGAACGCGTCATCACCATGATGACAGCAGGAAACCTCGCAACTACTCAGGCCATCATCAGTACGCTGGACGAACGCTCCAAGGCACCGGAAGACCGCAACCCCTCGATTTTAGAGGCGCCCTCCATGTTTCAGGTCGCACGCCTAGTCGGGGAGACTGTGCGCGAGGAAATACATGGATCAACCATAGAAGGGCAAGAGGCGGATGCCGCGTTTAACGCGACCTTGATCCTCGGTGGGCAGATCAAGGGGAGCGATCCGCGTCTGTTCCTGATCTATCCGGAGGGGAACTTTAATGAGGCCTCCGCCGAGACACCGTTCTTCCAGATCGGGGAGACGAAATATGGCCGTCCGATCCTGGTGCGGGCCTTTGATCCCGAGATGAGCTATGAAGACGCGATCAAGCTGATGATGGTGTCTTTTGATTCGACCATCAAGGCCAATCTTTCGGTTGGCCTGCCGCTCGATCTTCAGGACTATGAGAATGAAAGCTTCCAGATTGCTGAGGAGC
>CALEMG010000281.1 GCA_937910835.1 uncultured Alphaproteobacteria bacterium
ACCTCTCTCTAGCATTAGGATATGAAGCAAGCCTTATTTTTGAAAATCTGGATGAAGATCCAAGGCATAACTTTATTCATCCGCTAACAGAACCTAATAGTTCCAGTGTGGTAATGAAATCAGATATAACATCGGAAACTTTCGAAACTTTTACTCAAGATTCTGTGGAAGTAAGTATCAATGGCTAGAGCAGCAGATATTAAATTTGTTCTTTGCTGTGATGAAGTTCGGAAAGAGGACAATGGAAAGCTTTTTGCCATAGGTATTTACGGTGAAAATATAATACTTCGCAAAGTACCTTCTCAAATAAACATGGCGTTTTTGCTTTGGGCGTCAGCTTCAGAGCCCGGTGACTACGAAGCTGATGTCAATTTATATTTAGAGCCGCAATTGGATGCGGTTGCAGAGCTTAACTTGGGATTTACTGCTCACGCTACAGTCAATAGAGTACAGCTCGTTGTTCCATCAATACCGTTAAATATAGGCGGCAAAGGCGCGTTAGTATTTAGACAAAAAATAAATGGTGAAGAGAAAGAAATTTTTAGGATGCCAATTTTAGAATCTCAGCTTATGCCAAAAAAAGAGAATCAATAATAACGCAATAAATATGGGTAGAAAAATGGGTAGATTGTATTTTTTCTTATGAAGTAACGTTTATGATAGGTTTTTGGCGGACCGCCCCTCCGCCACTGACTTTCAGGTTAAGATTTTAATTTACCTAACCTGTTCATAACGAATTTGTTTCCCGCGGGTGCATTCGTTGTTATTGGATTTTCCGAAAATCGAACGGTATGGAGAACGTGCGTTGTAAGGTCGTGCTATTGGCAGGCGGGCGAGGATATGGCGCGGCATTTTTGATGGTATCCAGCGCGAGTTGATCAAGCTTCGAGTCCTGGCTGGGTTTGCTGACCTGTAATCTCAGAAGGCCGCCATCCGGAGCAAGCGTGAAGACGATAACGGTCCGCCCTGAGAGGCCCTCTCCTTCGGGCAGATGCCCGGCAATGTGGCGCTGAAGGCGGGCGGCATAATTTTCCTGCTGCTTCGGGGAGGCTTGTCGCTGTCCCATTGATACTGCGGATGCGGTAGCGCTTTCAGCCTGCCGCTTCTTGTCATCATCTCCCTCTTTTGATGGGGGCGCCGGTGTCTCGGGTGACTGTGCCGTCTCTGTGACTTTCTGTTCTTTTGGAGGCGTCTCTTTTTTCGGGCTGGATTCACTGATCTTGATAATCGGCTTCCGTAATGGTATGGGCGGCGCTTTACGAGGCTCTTCGGCATTTTGACGCACGCGGTCAGCCTTTTCCGCCTCCTGAGGTTCCTTCGGCAGCGGGAGTTCGGCTTTTACCATGGGTTGCATCTGGTTCTGCTCGGGAATTATTACGGTATTCTTTCCCGGATTTTCAGGGGCAAGAAATTTTGTTTCCTGAAGGTTTACTTGAACGGAGATAATGGGACTCTCGGTTGTTCCCAGATTTTCTCTTTCTGTCAGGTAGGGCACTGCAATCGCCAGATGAAGCCCGGCTGCAACAAGAAAGACAATCGCCTTTATCGCATAACTCTCGCCATAGACACCCCCTGCTCTCATCACGCGCCTCTTTTGCGAACAACGACGAGATCAAGGTGCTTCAGGCCTAGATCGGCAAGCTTCTTGAACAGGGGAAGGATGATATGAGCCTCGACATTACCGTCAGCTTTTAGCTGTAGATAAAGATCAGCTTTCTCCTGTTGTTCTTTTTTCAGGCGGGTAATGGCGTCGATGAACGGCATTTCCTCGTCATTGAGGGCGATGGCCCCGGCTTTATTCACCGCCAGCACCCATTCACTTTTGGGCAGCGACGCAACGGCTGCCGCCTCCGGAGGCTTGATTCCAAAGATGTCGTTCGCGCGGATTGTTCCGGCAACCATAAAGAAGGTGAGAAGCAGAAAGACAACATTGATCATGGGAATAAGCCGGTCGTGACGATCCGGCGTCCGTCTGCTGCCTCTCCCGTCGATGAAAATTGGCAGGAATGCGGATCCTGCTTTTTTCATCGATGTACTCCTGAGGCCGTTTCTTTTGGCAGGCGTATTCGTACCTTGAACTCCGGAGACTGGTTTAGAAGCTCCAGCAGAGTAACGAGCTGTTGCAGGGAGACATCGGGATCTGCTTTTAGCACGAGTATTCTCTCACGCGCCGCCGGGAGACTTTTCCTCAGTTGGGATAGTATTTCACCGGACGCATTCGTGGTATCAAACCGCCGATCATTGATCAGGTATGCTCCG
>CALEMG010000282.1 GCA_937910835.1 uncultured Alphaproteobacteria bacterium
ATCCAGGGGGAAGGCAACTGCGCCACCGTAGAGCGGCTCTATCAGCACCTGCGCCGGTACGGCGCAATGAAGGCTTTTGCTCACTCTATCAAACGTCACCTGATCCACATCCCCATAGAAGCATTCCTTCATACGCGCACGATAGTTTGAATCCTCGCTTCTGGTATTAAGGCGCATCGCGCCAACGGTATTTGGATTGGCACATATCAGGGACGGGAGCATCTCATCTGCGACAGCAACTTCCTTTGACACCTCCAATGCCGACATGCCGTTCGGCAGCATCATCGCCGTTAAATAGACAACCGCACCAATCTCTTCCGGAATTTCTTCCGCCACATGGGACACCGTCAGGCCGCCAAGCGAATGCCCGACAAGAATGGCTTTACCGCCGGTTTGGCTATTGATATCGCGAACCACGTCAATTACGGCATCGGTTCGCTCTCGTTGCGTAACACTTGCATTCGGCGAGGGTTCTGTTGCAAAAGCGTCGGGATCAAAAGGTCGTCGCGTCAGCGAGTCCGGTTCGGACGCATTTGGGCCCGCTCCCGGCAAATCAACCGCCTGCACGAGATGCCCTTCCTTCACAAGTCGAGGCTTGACCTCGGCCCATGTTCCGCTGTTATGCCAAGCCCCGTGAATAAAGATATATCCCCTGCTTTTTGACATCCCCGCTCCCTTTTCGTTGCCCTGTGCCGGCTTGTTCTTGTTATCCGTGGTATCGATGAGGCTTGACCTAAAGTTCCTCTTCCTCCGGGTCCTCGACCACGTCCAACTCCTCATCGGGGCGGGCCAGATCATTGAAGATGCCGGTGGGCTCTGTACTGAGCAAACCCGCCGCCTTCATCTCGTCAAAGCCCGGGAGGTCATTGATATCATCAAGGCCGAAATGAATGAGAAAGTCTTCCGTTACACCATAGGTGACCGGCCTTCCCGGCGTCCGACGGCGACCCCGCGGGCGTATCCAGCCTGCATCGAACAACACATCCATGGTGCCGCGACTGAGGCCCACACCGCGGATTTCCTCAATCTCGGCGCGGGTTGCCGGTTGGTGGTAGGCAATAATCGCGAGGGTCTCCAATGCCGCGCGGCTGAGACGTCGGGTGGTTTCCCGCTCCTCCTCCAGCAGCCAGGAAAGATCCGGCGCGGTTAAGAAAGTCCATTTGCCGGCAAGACGGGTCAGATTGACGCCCTTATTGCGGTAATGTTCCTCAATCGTTGCGAGGATGGCCGGAATATCGGCGCCATCAGGCAGACGTTCCGCCAGCGCTGCTTCATCCAGCGGTTCTTTCGAGGCAAACAGTAATGCCTCCGCCATTCTGACATGCTCGGGATCGAGACTCATTTCTCGCTATTCCTCTTTTTCACCTGAATGGGGCCAAATGTTGCGCCCTGCCGCAGTTCCAACTGCCCCTCTTTCGCCATCTGGAGGCTTGCGAGCAGGGTCGAGGCCTGAGCTGAACGACGGCTGAATGGATCGGAGATATCTTCGGGCAGATACGCCATCAGATCTGTCCATTCTGGCAGGGTGCCAAGCATCTTCTCAAGCCGGTCCAGCGCCGCTTCAACCGAGAAGACGGCGTCGCGCATCAGGCGGAGCGGATTGGTAATACCCTTGCGCTCCTTCTGCGCGGCGTAGGCCTGCAACAATTCACGTAAAGTACACTCATATTTCGAATGGCGTGTGATTCGGGTCGCCTCGGGCCGGCCGCGCTGCAACCTATCCCGCCCGACGACAGTGACATTCATCAGCTTTTCCGCCGCCTCCCGCATCGCCTCCAGCTTTTTCAGCAGAAAGGCCAGCCTGTCGGCGAGCTCCTCGCCACTCGGACCATCATCCTCTTCCGCCGGGAGCAGCAGGCGCGATTTCAGATAGGCGAGCCAAGCCGCCATCACTAGATAGTCCGCCGCCACCTCAAGGCGGAGCGCGCGCGCCTGCTCGATAAAGGCGAGATATTGCTCCGCCAGTTGCAAAATGGAAATTTTAAGGAGATCGACCTTCTGGTCCCGCGCCAGCACCAACAGCACATCCAGCGGTCCTTCATAGCCGTCGAGATCGACCAGCAGCGCATGAGTGGGAAGCGGGATCACATCGGGGTTTTTCTGTCCCGCCTCGTCGAAGGGCCCTTTATCCACGGCGCGCCGCCTTTACTCTGATTTCTGTGCCTGTCAGCATCGCAAAAGCCTATCCCAGACCGGCCAGATTGGCAATCAGATTGACCACGTAGCTGATGGGCCCGGTGAATAGCCAGTTCAGCAAATCGACCTCCATGCCGAGCTGGCGCGTGATCATGGGAAGGAGGAAAATCACCCCGATCAGAATAAAAAAGCCATAGCGTTCCAGCCGGGCGAGCGGCAGGGCGAGACTGTCGGGCAGAATACCAACGGCGACCCGCCCGCCATCCAGCGGCGGCAGTGGCAATAGGTTAAAAACGCCCAATACCACGTTGAGAATAATGCCATTTTTGCAATTATGCGCGAGCCACTCAGCCACCTCTCCCGGAAAGAGCGGCAGGAGATGAAAGCCGAGCGCAAAGAGGAAGGCCAGCAGGAAATTCATGCCCGGACCGGCCAGCGCCACCCAGATCATATCGCGTCGCGGATTGTTCAGGCGACCGAAGTTCACCGGCACCGGCTTCGCGTAGCCGAACAGGAACGGCGCCTTGATCAGCAGCAAAAAGCCCGGAATGATAATGGTGCCCATCGGATCGATATGCTTGAACGGGTTGAAAGTCACCCGCCCCTGTCTTTTCGCCGTATCATCGCCGAGCTTCCAGGCGACAAAGCCATGCGCCGCCTCATGCAGGGTGATGGCGGCAAGCGCCGGAACGATCCAGACGGAAACCTGATAGAGAATATTACCAAAGTCCATTATGCGACATCCGTTCCCAAAAGTTCGTTAAGCCGCGCGAGATCCTTCGCTGTATCCATTTTGTTCGGCGCATGCTCGAAAACACGGCTGCCACGGGCAATCCGCGCTAAGGTCTCTTCGGTCAGCGGCGGGCAGACGGCCACAACTTCCTTCATTTCCTCCATCACGCCGGAGCAATGCAGCACGATATCCACTCCGGCCTCCAGCGCGGCGGTCGCCCGTTCAGGAAGGCTGCCGCTAAGCGCTTCCATATTCAGATCATCGGTCAACAGCAAGCCGTTAAAGCCGATCTGCCCACGGATAACGTCCTTGATAATCGCTGGAGACTGAGTCGCCGGATGATCAGCGTCAATGGCGTCAAAGACGATATGGCTGGTCATCCCCCAGGGCAGCATGGAGAGCGCCTTGAAGGGCACAAAATCCGTCTCCTCCAGCGTTTCCCGCTCTGCATCGACATGGGGCAAGGTGAGGTGGCTGTCCACCGTCGCGCGGCCATGGCCCGGCATATGCTTGATAACGGGAATGATCCCGGAAGTCAGCATTTCCTCCGCCACCACCGCGCCAAGACGGGCGACAGCCTGCGGATCGCCGTCAAAGGCCCGGTCGCCAATGGCGTCCACCGTCTCCGGCAGGGAAAGGTCGAGGCAGGGCGTGCAATCGACAGTGATTCCCGCGTCCTGTAAGTCCGCCGCGATCAGCCGCGTTGTAAGCCGGAGCGCCTCAATCGCCCGCTCCGGCTCGGACTGGTAAAGATCGCCAAAATAGCCAAAGGGCTTAGCCTCAAACCAGTGGGGGCTGCGCAAGCGCTGCACCCGCCCTCCCTCCTGATCGATCAGGACCGGCGCATCGGATCGGCCAACGGCTGTTCGGAGGGCTTTGACTAGCTTCTTGAGCTGTTTCGGTGTTTCTACATTGCGGGCGAACAGGATAAAGCCAAAAGGCTGCTCCGCCTTGAAGAATTTCTTCTCGGCTGCGGAGAGCTTGGTTCCTTCACAGCCAAAAATAACGGAGCGGCAGTTCAATAGATCAGCCGCGGACAACGAGGCAATCCTGCTTTTGAGCCTTTAAGTCGTTACACAGCTTGTTGGCGGCGTCCCGGCTGCCATAGGCTCCAAGCTGCAGCCGATAATAGGTGCCCTTGTCCTTGACGTCGACATCCTGCACCCGATAGCTGAGGCTCGAGAGGAGCGACTTGTATTTCGAGGAGAGCGTCGTCCATTGTTTCTCGGCCGCATCGGAGGACCGGAAAGAGCCAACCTGCACCCGGTAGAGAGGACCGCTCGTCTTGGGTCCCTCAACCTTTTTGGGAACCGGCGCCGCCGCCACCTCGACCTTTTTCTCTTCAACCTTTGGTGCCACTTTCTCAATGACAACTTCCGGTTTCTTCACTGATGTCTCCGCTGGCGACGCCGACTGATCCGTTTTTTCCGCAACTGGTTCGTCTTTTGTCGCCTTCTCGATCAGGGTTTCAAGCTTGCTCTCGTCGGCTGCCTTTTCCGCCGTGCTCATCGCAGCATCCGGTGTCTTCTCGGCAGCCTCATCCTTGATCGCGTCTTCCGGTGGCGGCATCAGCTTTTCCACTTTCTCAGCCGTCTCACCGGGTTTCAGCACATTAAAGACCTGCTTGTCCTGATTGGGGATGTCCATACCGCCCGGATCATCGGGCTTGACCTTGACGGGCGAAGTATCGGCGCTGATGATTGGCGGGGCAAGTTGAACGCCCTTCTTCACGCCCTGGTCATAGGCATACCAGATACCAATACCGAAACCGCCGATGATCAGAAGGGCGAGAAAGCCGCCGATCCATTTCTTGCGGCTGAAACGCGGCTCATCCTCGCCGTCGAAAAGGTCATCATACAGATAGTCATCATCGCCAGTCACTTAACGCTGCTCCTTTACTGCATCACCGCCGAGAAGCGTCACGCCGCCGAGTAAAATTTCATCGAGCGCGCCCAGCAGACATACGCGCGCCGGCCGCTCTGCCTCAGCCGTCAGATAGTTTGACGATATGGGATGCACTCGCTCAATGAGTTTGAAAAATAGCAAGGAAAGCTCCTGGAGGAAAGAGGCGAGATAAAATGCGTCCCCCTTCCTTAAAGATCGCTCAAGCGCCAGTGGCCAGTCGCTCAACCGCCGCGCCAGCGCCACCTCCTCCGGCAATCTCAAAACTGACATATCCACCCCGTCACTCACACCGGCTTTCGCCTCCTCCGCCGTCGCGCCCATCCGATGTAGAATCAGGCGCGCGTAAGGTATCGCGAAAACTGGGTTATCATAGTGCCGGTCTATGGCCAAATTAGGGCTGAACGCATCGAGAAAGCCAGGCGGATTGGCAAGAACGGCAAAGCGTGTCTTTGCCTCCGTGCATTTTGCAATCGCGGATGCATGGGGAAATCCCGCGGCCTCCCGCTCCGGCAGACGCTCGTACGTCATATCCGCGCCAATCAGTGTCGCAATGCGTTCCAACGCCTCGGTATTTGCCTGCTGACGGTAGCTGAGAAGATCAACAACCTTCGTTGGCGCAGGAATAATGCATTTTTCTGCTACCATCCCGACAGTCCCAAATTCTTGTCCTTCAGCCAACACCAGTAATACACTATTTAACCAGTATTTAATCGAGTAAGTGATGTTTATATAACCGTTTTCCTCCAGACGGACATCGGCAACCCCGTCCAGCTTTTCAAAGGCGAGGAGAAGCTCTTTTGAGGCCTTTTCAAAATCAATATTCTTGATTGATTTCAGTATAATGAAGGCATTTGTTGAGAGATCGCCGTAATATTTTTCCTTCGGCGGGCGCAGGGTAACCTCCCGCATGAGCGCCGATTTTTCCGTCGGAGCTGGAAAATCAACCGCATTGAGTGCGGATTGAAGCGCCTCCCGGGCATGGGTTAAATAGCTGATGGACATATTGCAGGTTACTTTTCGGGACCGTCGATTGACAAACAGGCATAGGATTAATACATCATTTGCTATATAGTCTCTATAACGAAGGCGGTTTGTCTTTGTAATTCGGGAATTTTGGTAAAATGTCTGTCATGGATACAATGGAGCCCCCCGTCAAGCTGTCTGAAACGGCGGCGGACCGGATCAATGCCATTGTCGAGGAAATGAACTCCGACAAGAAGATGCTACGTGTCGCGGTGAATGGCGGCGGCTGCTCGGGCTTTCAGTACAGCTTTGATCTGGAGGATACGCAAAACCCCGACGATGTGGCGGTCATCAACAAGGGTGCAACCTTGCTGGTGGATCAGCTGTCGCTGATGTATCTCGCGGGATCGGAAATCGATTTCGTCGATGACATGATTGGCGCGTCCTTCCAGATCAAGAACCCCAACGCAACGGCCTCCTGCTCCTGCGGATCGTCATTTGCCATTTGATTGAGACGGCAAAGATGCTAGAAAAAAGGCCCGGCGGAGTACCGGGCTTTTTTGTGGGGTAAGGGATGAAAATAGCCAGCTGGAACGTCAATTCGGTGAAAGCCCGCCTGCCGCGGCTTACCGATTACTTAAAAGACTATGCGCCGGATGTCCTCTGCCTGCAGGAACTGAAAGTCCTTGATGAGAACTTCCCCCGCCTTGAGGTGGAGGATCTCGGCTATAACATTGAGACCCATGGGCAGAAAACCTATAACGGCGTGGCAATACTCTCGAAATTCCCGATTGAGGATGTGATGCGCGGCCTGCCCGGCGATGACACGGATGAGCAGGCCCGCTATATCGAGGCGACAATCAACAATGTCCGCATTGCCTCCATCTATCTGCCGAATGGCAATCCCACGGAGACGGAGAAATTCCCTTACAAGCTTGGATGGATGGACCGGCTGATTACCCGTGCGAAATATCTCCTCACCCTCGAAGAACCCACCGTGCTCGCCGGAGACTATAATGTCATCCCGCAAGATGAGGATTGCTACGACCCCAAAGCCTGGGAAGGCGACGCCCTCACCCGCCCCGAGAGCCGCAACCGCTTTCGCCAGCTCCTCAATCTCGGCTTCACCGACGCCTACCGCGCCTTTACAAGCGAAGTGAATTACACTTACTGGGACTATCAGCGCGGCGCGTGGCAGAAAGATCATGGCATTCGCATCGATCACCTGCTCCTTTCCCCGCAGGCCGCCGACCGGATGAAAGAAGTCGGCATCGACAAGGGCCCGCGCGGGCAGGAAAAACCCTCAGACCATACGCCGATCTGGGTTGACCTCGCGGACTAGATCAGAAAAATATTAAGAATTTCCGGCTATTCTGCGTGCTTCTATTCTCCTGGAAGAGGCGCGCCTATGGGCCGGTATGGAAAGATTGAACTGATCACCGAGGAGGAAGCCCGGCAATCTCCGGCGCTTCTGACGGCGAAAATGTCCTGGAAAGGACATTTAATCGTCGCGCTGTTCCTCCTCGTCTGGAGCGTCGGATTTCCGGCTTTCCTGGGGGCGAATGACCTGTTCAGCGCGGGAGACTCCCTGTTCAGCATGGTCTTCGCGAGCTTCATCTGGTTCTTTTGCAGTGTCACCGTGCTGACCTGCGCCCTTGTCGGTCTTGTCTTCCTCTCCTCCGCCCTCGCCGCGATGAAGCAAAGCAACTGGACCCTTCGCGCCGCACCGGAAGGGCTTTATCTCAAGCTCCGTAACTATGGCGATCACCGCCTGAGCGCTGCCGATCCCATCGTCGCCTTTATCCCGAAACGGGAAATTCGCAGCCTCAAGCTTGTCGGGCAGAAAACCCGAATGGTCACCGATGCAGACTACCCGGAGGATAATCATGTCCATAAGGAAGAATGGCTCGAGGTGGCGCTTTATGGCGACGATCTCGCATTGGTTGAGGCAGCCCTCATCAAGGAACGCAGTCGCAAGGGGCCGACCTGGATCAAAGGCGTAACCGCCAACGCCAAGGGATCGGACATTAAGTTACTGAATGAGACCAGCGTGATCCGCATCGACTGGAGAACACGTAAAACCCGCCTCACCCCCTCAATAAGGGAGGCTGAGACCATACTGAACAGTCTCTACCAGACGGAAACGGAAGAAGCGGCGGAGGAAGCCCCGCTCCTCACCCTCTCAAAGGAGCGCCAAGAAGACCGCCTCCGCGAGATGGTCCGCCGCGGCGATGCCATCGGCGCCACCGCCCTCGTGCGCGAGATCCACGGCCTATCGCTTACCGAAGCACATCAGTATTTAAAGAGTTTGTGAGTGGCTATATTTCATCTCTCAGCGCGCCTTCCATTATTTTTTCGAACTTGCGCTATCTCTATATTGCGATATGGAAGTGCGCAGGAAGTTCGGGCCTTTTTCGTAAACAATAATATCTCCGACAGCAAAAATCTGGCAGTCATCAGTACGTTGGGCACATTCCTCCCTCTCTCGGTCAAT
>CALEMG010000283.1 GCA_937910835.1 uncultured Alphaproteobacteria bacterium
CCGCACTCAGGATAAAAACATGGCCTGGCTGGCGGGTCGACTGAACGACATCGGCGTGCAACTCAGCGAGGCGCGAGTGGTCCCGGATATCGAAGCGGAGATTGTTGCCGCCGTCAATGCGCTCCGGGCAAAGTTCGACTATATCTTCACCACCGGCGGGATCGGTCCGACTCATGACGATATCACCGCCGATTCCATCGCTGCGGCCTTCGATGTCACCATCGACTGCCATCCCGAGGCCATGGCGCTGCTCACCCGCCACTATGAGACGAGCGGGATTGAATTTAACGATGCCCGCAAAAGAATGGCGCGCATTCCCGAAGGCGCCAGCCTGATCGACAACCCCATCAGCAAGGCGCCCGGATTTAAAATAGAGAATGTCTATGTCATGGCCGGCGTACCAATCATCATGCAGGCCATGTTCGAGGAAATCGCACCGCAAATCCATGGCGGCCCGAAAATGCTGAGCCGGACCATCGGCGCAGGACTGCCCGAAGGGCGGGTCGCGGAAAAACTCGGGGCGTTGCAGAAAACCTATCCCGATGTCTCCATGGGCTCCTATCCCTATTTCCGGCAAGGGGAGGTGGGCACAAATCTCGTATTGCGCTCCATTGATAAGGTGGCGCTCGATGCGGCCTATGATGATCTTGTGGCCTACCTTAAGGGGGAAGAGGCGTTTGTGGTTGAGACGACCTGAGCGCGGGATAATCCACGGCTCTTTAAAATTCGAAACCGCGCCATTATCCCCTTGTTTCGCAACGTTTCATTGGGTAGGTTGCAAATCGCCGCCCGCATGGTGAAATTGGTAAACACAGTAGACTTAAAATCTGCCGCTCGTAAGGGCTTCCCGGTTCAAGTCCGGGTGCGGGCACCAATTATTTTTACAACTTATTGATTTTATTGGATTTTTAATAATACGTGATTTTCAGACCCCCTTTTGGCCCATCTTTTATGCCTTATTGGTTTATAAAAATAGAAAACATCCATGCACTCCGAGTGCTGGCCACGTAATATCGACAAACAGATAGGCCAAACTCTTAATTAAACTAAGCTGCTATCTGTTCCAAATATCCTGACTACGGACAATAATCGAGCAATGGAGCACTATTACAATACCACAAATGTCCACATAGCTCATTTGACAGCAAGCCACCTGCACCAGGATCCATCATCCATTTGCATGAAACGAGGATTTTAAACTAACATTCAAACTGGACCAATTAGATGAGACTGGTCATTGCGGTTAGTATGGAGCGGTGTTTTTACTATGGTTGAAGTATGGAAATATGCCGAGAAAGGACTATTAAATATTCACCGATCAGGAGGACTACAAGCAGATGAGCTGTTTAGAAATATTCCAAAAAATACAGTTTATAAAATAACAAATCTTCTTGCGGAGATTGGCTACATCTCGCGCTCACCTCAAGGATCCGTGCTGCAACCTACGACAAACGATAAATATGTTATTGCCAACCGCTTGGCTTTATTGCGATTGGCCGCAAAATTTCAAAAAATATTCCCTCTCAAGAGTTCATATGCTGAGGGCATAGAATTTTTTGGTGCAAGTTTTTCACCGGAAGATTTTGGAATTGAAGGGCATCACCGATCTTCTCAGGGATCTGCGGGCAAGGGTATTCAATTACAGCAAGCCTTCGAAAGTTGCGTTGGAGAGGCTGCTGAATTTCTGTCATTTCTAAAACAAAATAACGACGAACTGATTGCAACGAATGACGCAAGTACAAGCTATAGCGAAGATGAAACTATCTGGCTGCAAGGAATGCTAAGCTGCGATGTCGACAAAAAAGAGGCCTTCAACGTCTGTGTGGAAATGGAGTGCCTTACTCAAAACATGATGTGATTCATGCCAGTTGATCTTGTATTGCGCCAGCCGTCCTCCACCACAAACTCTGCGACAAAAACGCTCAGCAATGGCGTTGGGGCAGCCAGAAATTATGATGACGCAGTCGTGACAGGGGTATTGGAAATTATTGAGCGGGATGCCGTTGCGCTTTGGTGGTATGGCCATATGCCTGCCCACGCAGTCAATCCTGAAGTTCTTAAAGAACCGGGTTTTATTGATATCCTCAGAAAATCTCGACGCGATCCTCAACGACGGCTTAGATTCCTAGACATAACTACTGAATTCAATTTACCTGTCGTTGCGGTAATTTCGGCTAATGTCGATGGTAGCGAAGTTGCATGCGGCTTTAGCTGCAGAAAGAACATAACTTCCGCAATTATTCAAGCATTCCTGGAAATGTGCCAAATGGAACTGGCCCAATATATTTCTGCCATTCGCTTAAAACATCAAGGAGAAGAGGCATTATCGCCTCTTGACAAAATTCTGATAAACCGGCGAGAAAACCTAAATTTGAATAAATACCAACAATTCAAAGAGCATATGCCGCCCAAAGCTGGCCGTTACGACGATGGATCAGATTCACTTTCACACCTGATTGAAACAGTAAATCGAAATGGTCTAAATATATATGCAGCGAATTTAACCCGAAACACAATCCAAATACCTGTATCACGCGTTGTAATTCCCGGCTTGCAGCCGCCGACCACTAACTTCATCAGCCGGAGATTGAAAAAAGTCATGCGCCAAACCGGTGTCCAAAGAGCACCGATAGTCGGATCTACTGCACCAATTTAATTTTCGTTTCGATGTCGCGCGGTAACGTGTTCAGAATTTGGCAAACACTACACCATCTAAAAATACACTGAATTTTAGATTGATCTTGCAATTAATTACATCTAATTTTAGTAATTAAAGGTCGTCTAATGCAATATGAAGCAAATACAAAAACAGGAATCAATTGTATTAACATCCAGTTATTTGGCGGTTTTCGGGCGGAAAAATTTACTGGCGAATATGTTAAAATTCCAAACCAAAAGGCGAACGCTCTCTTAGGGTATCTAGCACTTAATGATCACTACTCTCAAACCAGAGAGCGCCTTGCTGGCTTACTTTGGAGCGATCGAAGTGAAGAGCAAGCACGCGCCTCTCTTAGGCAAACAATTAAACGGTTGCGCTCTGTTTTTTCTGAACACGGAATAGCT
Source organism: uncultured Alphaproteobacteria bacterium (assembly GCA_937910835.1). Classification (GTDB taxonomy): domain Bacteria; phylum Pseudomonadota; class Alphaproteobacteria; order Sneathiellales; family Sneathiellaceae; genus Sneathiella. The sequence continues at coordinate 3,064 of CALEMG010000283.1, forward strand.
CCTCTTCAAATAAGCCGTCAAGACATCAGACTTGTTAGTGAAATAGTTCACATTGACTTGGTAGAAGTAGAAACGGATTTAGAAAACGGAATTGTTTCTGCCGCGCTTCTGGAAACCCGCAAACCCAGTGAAACAATACTATACGGCTACGATAATTTAGACAGCCTCTTTACGTCATGGCTAACAGTTACCCGCCAAATTTGGGCAGAAGGGGTGACTAAATCGTTGTTTGGTATCATGCATAGCCAATCTCTCAATGCTGCGGACGCCGCACGCGCACTCGTCAATATAGATGACACCAATGAAGAAGCGCACAGGTTTCTTATTGAGTATTACGCCGACGATAGAAATACAACCGCTGCCTTAAAGCAATACAAGCACTTATGGGATATTCTCGATGAAGAGTATGATATGGAGCCGACAGAAGAGACACAGCGCCTCATTGCATCCATAAAAACGGGTTCGCATTCTCCAAAACAAAAGCTCAGCAAACAGAATACCTCAGGCATGTCCTTTGAGACCAATCAAACTGAACCTCTCCCTGTTATTTCAGTAGAACCCTTTCAGATGCATGATCTTGACCAGCAAACCGTGCTTCGCTCGACTGGATTGAGATACGAACTGATTGCGTCCTTGATAAAGTTTCGTCAATGGATCATCGTCGAAGGAACAACGGAATCAGCAAGTAAACCACCCCTTTACACAAAAAAGCCTAGTTCCCTTCAGCATTTTGGATACGAATTAAATGGTGCCTGTTTCATCGACGACGGCGAAATACGCTTAATACTAACACTTACCAATTATGAATTATCCCGATATATATGGAGTGGTATTTTCTCCATTAATCTTGCGAATTGGGCAAAGCAACAAAGACATATAGTTCGTCAGATATCGGTTGCCTTGAACATACATATGTCACAGCAACAGCTGGATATGATAATGGGCAATAAATCCTTGCCTGTTGAAACCTGCGAAAAATGGTTGCGGGGTCAGGCGCTTAGTTTTGTCTGGCGTGCAGAAGAACGAGAAGCTGCCTCAAAGATTTTCCTGTCAATCATACGCGAGAGCCCTGAATTCAACCCTGCATATAGCGGTTTCGTTCAACTTGAGAATACCCGCCATATTGCGTTTCCCGGTATTTTTCGAGATCAAAATCGCGAACGAAACGCGCTCGAGATTGCCAAAGCTGCAATCCGAAAGGACCCACTCGATTCCCGCTCTCAACTATGCCTAGCATGGTCATTTGTCATGAACGGATATCGGGAACAGGCGATCAATCATTTTTGGTTAGCTCTCGATTTAAACGAGAATGATCCATGGACTATGATATCTGCAGCTGGGGGACTGGCAGTGACAGGGGAAATAGCCGAAGCAACCCGACTAGCCGCTCAATCGCTTTCTCTCAATCCTGTTCCCAGTAGTTCGCACTGGGCATATCAAGCAACGGTCCGATTTCTAGCAAAAGATTATGACGGCTGTATTTTAGCATGCCAACAAGCGCGTGATGCTGTTTACTATCTTATCGCATGGGAGGCTGCAGCACATTTTTATCTTGGTAATCGGTCCGAGGCAAAAGCCCGGACCGAAGATTTTTTAAGCATAGTTCAAACAAACTGGCATGGTCAAATTCCACCAGAATCACAGTCAATCGCACGGTGGCTTGTCAACTGCATTCCAATTTTCAGCAGGAAAGATAGAGTGCATCTTTGCAACGGTATTCAGCATGCCGGCATTCCAGTACGTATTTGACGACCAAATCCTTACATACAAATATTCATTGTATATTCACCAATACGTTGCAACATAAAAGCTTCTTTTTCTGTATCTGACATCCTCCGATGTATTAGATTATGAGGCCCTTCGTCACATTCAAATGCGCCGAGATAGTAAGAAGATAGAGGATAGGCACTCGGGTCTCCTAAACTCTTTAGATAATTCCGGCACTCAGTTATGAAATTCGCATGCGGCACGATAACTGAAAGTGTATTTTCTGGAAGGAACTCCACGTTCAAATTAGCCGTGTTAGTCGGCAGAGTTATTGTTATTTTGCGCGCTGCAGCTTGTCCTAACATATCTTGAATATCTAGTGGACGCGTTTGCCGTCCGTTAGCCCAATCCTCAATCAGTTTTCCAAATTTTTCTAAGTTATCAATTTCTGGTTTAGGGGACTGCATAGTTACCTCCTTCAAATATTGAGAAAATTCATGGCCGGCTATCATTTTTTGCCGGACAGCTTACTCCGCCCATAAGTGAATAGTTCAGCAAGAACGGTACTTAGATAACCTACGGGGTTCAGCGTGACTCTTGCGTGAACGACCTGTAAGCCGTCCCAATACAACTGCGTAGAATACCCATCATTTGCCTGAGAGATACGAGGTCAAACCTGAATACATGAAATTTCAAAACCTTAAACCCAGGCTCACTTTCCAGGATTCTTCATCCTGATAAGTCTGGGCGTTACGCCCCTTTTCGAAATCAAAGGACAGAGTATAGTTTTCTGAACCGCCAAGTTTGTAGTCCGCAGAGACAATCCATTTAGCCGCATGATCTATCGGTAGTGAAAAGAGCTCTACATGTCGATAGGAAGTCCCGAAGACAAAATTCCCAATCAGCGGGGCATTTGGAAAAAACAAACTGAGCGAAACTTCTCCGCCAATTCCAAAGAAATCATCCCCTTTCTTTAGAATAGGACTTTGCCCATCTTTCACAACGTGCCCGGCTTCCAATATCCCCTTTACATCCGGCTTTATCCATACGTCACCGTTACTCATGATGTTGTATCGACCGACCGTAACACCGGACCCAATGCTAAAACTAGGGTCAAGAAAACCTTCTCCTTTCCAGAATTCAACGTCTTCTGCAATATCGATCACGTATTGAGGCGCCAACGACAAATCCCATTCAACTTCTCCTGTTGACGCTTGAGTACTGAATAGCCCTCCGATTGTAAGGGTTTCGATTTTATCAACAGGAGTATCTTGTTTTGTCGTCCTCTTGTTGTGATATTCGACATATGGAATAAGGGACACCGGTATGCCTTCTGTACCAATATCAAAGAAAAATCCCAAAACACCATCTACTTGCGCTGTTTTTTTCCCGGTTCCGGTATTGTTAGTGAATGATATCTGCGCTGGACTTGCGGTGTCCACTTTGTTCCCAGCAAGTAACAGATCATCCACTTTTCCTCTAAGCCTCACTTTGTCGGATAGATTGGAGATGCGCTTGGCAGTCGTCATGGGTGCTTTGGCATCTTCGCAGACAATTGTAATGACCGGCGCGGCATTCGCCGTACCAAAGAAGTGTTTTGGTAATAAACTTCCGGAAATAGAAGTGCGGACTGTATAGTATTTATTGCTCTCCCAATCGCCTGCTAGAAACTGTTGGAAAGATCCCCTTACATCCTCAAAAGCTTCCTCAAAGCCTTTTTTTTGCTTTGTATTTGTGGAAAAATCTAACGGCAGAGTGTCTTGGCGCATTATCTTAACGGCGCGTTCTTCTATACTTCTTTTGCTTTGTTCAGAGATGAACTGAGCGGGTAGTCCTGCGGCATTATACATTGCCAATGCTAAAGCTCCGCGGCCAACATACCGTTCTCCGTCAGGCCCATCTCCGCAAAGCTCCGCCATACGATCGGCGGCAAACAATTTATCACTCGGGGCAGCATGCCCCACGGAGCAAACCGAAATTGCGGCAAGGCAAGAAACATATACTTTTTTAAGATCGATCATTGTCCTGTCCTCATAAGTTAAAAATATTCGAGAAAACTCTTAACTGTTCAATTGAGTGAGGGCCTTCTTTGTCAGGACATCAATTTCCGGTGGTCTCTCGGGTAACGCCATTATTTTGTTCGTAATATATATGCAAATTTTCAGGACGGACTTGTTTATTGTTTCTCTCGCGTCTGGTATATCGAGATCCAATTGACGGTATTTAGGATCCATTAGGTGTAATTCGCGCTCTATATCGTTGAGAGTTCTTCGCCAAGCCACAGGTGACGTTCCAAGGCCTTTAGGTGGCGACTTCGCCGGAACGAGGTCTTGGTCAAATACGGACCAGTCATTAGGCGGTATGCGGAAAACAACATGGGCAACTGCTAGCGTGACATGACTAAAAACGACTTCCTTATCCATAATTTATTCCTCCTGTTGGTGATGTAATGTCCGCAAGACAACAATATCCGATGTGAATTTTTCGTGACTCTTGCTCGCCTGAGATACCGTTATCCACATTCGAAAAACCTGGCGGATGCCGAAGGAGTGACTACTTCGGGGAAATCAAAAAAGAAAATATCACTGCCAAATCACGGAGTTTTTTTAAATGTCTCGCTTCTCAACTGGCGCGCGGCTACTTTCGAATCCGTTGTCACGGTAGATTCACGCAAGTCATGCTAGTTTTCCGTATTAAATGAGAAACAGCGAAAAA
>CALEMG010000284.1 GCA_937910835.1 uncultured Alphaproteobacteria bacterium
GGGTCCAGCAATTGGGAAATTCTGAGAAACCGCCGGGTTGTTTCTGACCAGGCGACATCATTGAGATCTCCGGTAACAATCAGTGGTCGTTGTCTTTTCGCTGCTAATTTTCCAGCAACAAGTATCTCGGCATCTCTACCTTGCGTATCTTGATGCGGAACCGGGGGATCGGGATGGATGGAAATAAGGTCAAACAAGTGACCGTCTGTGACTTTGAATGAACAATGAAAACTAGGAATTCACTCATACAACAAGAACTGGATATCAACTAATGGCATATCAAGGCTAGAAGCCAGATACATCCCGTAGCTGTTGTCCTGCGGACAAGTAATATTTTGCGCATACTCTGTTAGCGAGATGTCTAAGGCGTCAACCCACTGCTGGTCAGTTTCCATCAGGATGAGAATGTCAGGGTCGCGGGCGTTAATCAACTTGATAAGGTCCTGATACTTTCGATTGCCTTGTTTCACGTTACAGACGAACAGGCTTATGACCGACCGTTCCGTATTGTCCGGATGATGTCTGGCGGACTGTTTAGCCCACAACGGTGTGAAACGAGCGATGTACATGGCCTGAATAGCAAGCGCCACAGACAGCATGGCGAGGAAGATCAAGCTAATCCAATTGACTGGCAGAATTGCGAGCACGAAAATGATTGCCGCGATTGAAAGGATGGCGAGTTGGAGACGTCCGAAATCGAATACCCTGACGGCACCATGTGCAATGGGTATAAATGGGATCAGGCTGGCTAAAAAACTGAATGACGCAATTGTGCCTAACACATAATACGACATGAAATTCTTTCAAAAATTATCGGTTATCAGTATATAGAGGTCGGCGTGAAATTACTGCTACAATCTCATCTTATATTGCTGTGAGGGATCCGTTTTGGCCGCGTTCCCTAGGTGCCGTTTAAGAAACTTGATGTGGGAATGAGTTTCATCGAGCATTTGCATCTGTCGCTCAATTAAATTTGTTGTCGCCTCTGGCGGTTCACTGTTAAGAGCTTCGCGGAATTGTTCGAGAGCAGCACTCTCTGCCTTTTCCAGCTTTTTTACCAAGGTGAGTTCCATATCATCTATCTCGGTCTTTAATGGCCTAAATAAATCTGAAGTCTGGCCGTTGCCGATTATCTCTTCTGCCGCTTCACCCACAATCGAGAGTGCGTGTAATCTAAGGTTAATTATGACACTCTCTCGTGTTGAGGCAATTCTTCGGAAGGTTTCCTCCAAACTTCGACTGTTCGTGCGATGCGCCACAGCTGCGTAAAATTCGCGCGCGTCTTCGCAAATGTTAATGAGATCACTTAGCATCTCTATCGTCGTATTTAGCATAATAAAACTTTCTTCAGCATCTGCGTTCATTCGCATCAGCACTCCAACCAACACACTGCTGAAAAAAAAGTTCCTGAAAGCGGGAACCTTTTAGCGAGTTCGTTGTTTGTCATTTGTGTAACGACTTCTGAACACAAAAGAGGATTAGATAATGCAAAAGAAATTTTTAGCGACAGCTTCCATCATCGCCCTTATGACTGTATCTCCCGCACTTGCCGGAACCGCAAATACGGAAGACAGCACGGCGAAACAAGCTACTGAGCAAGTTAAAGAAGGCTGGGATAAAACCAAAAAGGCAGTCAAGGAAACAGCCGAGGACGCCTCAGAGGCTACGAAAGACGCTTACAAGGATTTTAAGGCTTTTATCTTCAGTGACGAAGACGGCAAGCTCGGCGTTGAACAGGTTCAGGTTAATCCTCGTACGACGGCAACGGGCATTATTGGCGAACCCGTTTATAACTTTAATAATGAGCGGGTCGGCGTCGTAGAGGATGTTATCCTTGATCAGGACGGCAAGGCCGTCATGGTTATCATTGGTGATGGTGACTTCTTCGGTTTGGGCAAGCTCGCGGCATTTGACTATAACGCAATGGTTGAAATGAATGCGGATGGCGATATTGTCATGCCCCTCACGGAAGAAACCATCGAGCGTGCCGCAGAATTCTCATTTGACCGGAATGACACAGGCGAGAATGTTCGCATGATGCCGGCCAACGCTTACAGCGTGGAAAAACTTCTTGCTGCCCAGCTCGTGAACGCGAAAGGCGAGACTTTGGGTGAAGTCGATGACATCGCCTTTAAGAGCGGGCAAGCTAGCCAGTTGATCGTCGGGTTTAACAAAATTCTCGGCTTTGGCGGCGAAGAAGTAAGCATGGCTTATGACGAAGCGAAGCTCGTCAGGGACGGCGATGATGACTACAAATACACGCTTTCTGAAAAGAAGTCCTCGCTTATCAGTCATCATAAATCATTGGTGAACTAAGCGCTTTGGGCTAACTGAAAAGGAGAACGAAATGCTAAACCAAGATATCCTGAAGGGTAAGTGGAAGC
>CALEMG010000285.1 GCA_937910835.1 uncultured Alphaproteobacteria bacterium
GCCGAATAGCGTAAGGGCACCGCAATGATGGCGGACAGGGCGGCCATGCCGACAATGGAACCAAAACCGAAGAGGGCAATGTAAAGAATGGCTGTCATCGTGCTGGTAATTGTTCCCGCGACGAGTAAAACCAGCGCAGCGGAGCCTGCCATCCCGTGCATGACCCCGACGGCGAGAACGCGCGCCGTCAGGCCTTTATTATGCGTATGCTCGTGGGAGGAGGAGGTATGCTTGCCTTCCCCGCGGTGGGAGTGGGCATGCAGATGCGCGTGCTTAGCAGATGCGTGTCTGTGGAAATGAAAATGCACCCGGTCCCGGATCATCCGACGGATCACATCCGCCCCCAGTAATACCAACATAACACCGACGGTAAATTCCAGCCAATGGGCAATATTTTCTGGCACCGAGCTATTCATCACGATAACGACTGAGCCTATTGCCATTAGGGCAACTGTATGGCCAAGACCCCAAACGGCACCGTGGAAAACCGTCTCACGGATATTTCTGCTGCCCGATGCGAGACTGGCTACGGCGGCGACGTGATCCGCCTCAAGCGCGTGGCGCATTCCAATTAAAAAACCAAGAGTAAGTATTGAAAGCATTCTGATATCCGTAAGGCGATAAATTTGGTTGAGGACGCGGGCAATCGATCCGGGTGGATCAATAAGAAAAAAGGAAGAGTACAACCGGCTATGAAGGTTCGCCAGCGTTAATTTACGTAGCCAGAAATTGACAAAGAAAATTGTCGGGCGAGAGATAGCTGTCGCGGCTAACTTTCTTCACATCCCTTAAGTGTTTCCGCCACGAGCGAAAAGATTTCACCGGCCCGCTCCTCATAGGTGAGTCTAATGCGCTCAGGCGGAATAATGACGATATCGTCGGTCGAGCTTTCCGCGAACTTAAATGAGAACACATAGTTTGGATAAAAACCCATTCGTAAATCTGTAATGGTTCGGCCGCCATCCTTTTCGCCATAGGAATAAAATCCGTCCGTAAACCATTCCAGCCTCTTCACGGAGGGAGGGATTTCCCTTATTCCAGCCGGAATTTGTTGGCTCGGATCCGTCACAAGATTACGAATGCCACAATCATTGATGAGACTAGTCAATCCGGTCGCCAGCTCATCCTCAGAAACGGCCGTGACTTGCCAAACCAGAAGGTTAAAGGCTGTCGGCTGCACATGAATACGCATATCCCGAAAGAGTGGATCTGCGCTGGCGCGGCTGGAGATAATCGTGTTTCCGGTCAATCCAACGGCAAGATAGGCGCAGCTGAGTGCCAGCATGATCCTATTTGTACGAAAACCGCCACCCGGTTTATTTCTAGCCAGAAATATTGTCGCAATTCCGATCAGCAGTAGCAGCGTATAAATCGGTTCAATAATGAAAACGGCGGGTAGGGCGACAGGTGGGCCAACTTCCAGTGGCCAGAAAATCTGTGTGCCGTATGTTGTCAACGAATCCAGCAGGCTGTGGGTGATCAGTGCGAGCCAAACTGTTAGAAACAGCATTTTCTTAAGCTGCCAGCTCGACGGGACGATTTTGCCTATTGCGAGTGCGATCATCGGGGAGA
>CALEMG010000286.1 GCA_937910835.1 uncultured Alphaproteobacteria bacterium
AAGCGGCAGCAGCATTGCGCCGATCGGGTCGAGAAACATGCCGAGTAACAGATAAAGAAAAGAAATTCCGAGAAGTAACAGGATCGGATCGGTGCTAATTCCAATAATAGCCTCAGCGATCATGTCACCGCTACCGGAGAGCGCCAAAAAGCGCGTCAGAAGATTTGCGCCAATCGCAATAAGGAACAACGCGCTCGTCGTGGTCAGTGTTTCCTGTATTGCAGACCACAGGGCGTCCTTACTCATAGTTCCCTTTAGGCGAGCGATAACGATGGATGCAAAAGCGCCGACAGCGCCCGCCTCTGTAGCTGTAAAAAGGCCGACGAACATGCCACAGATACCGACCATCATCAGCAGCAGGAACGGCCATGTTTCCTTCAAGTGACCAATCCGCTCAGACATAGGCGGCAGTTCCTTCAAGCGCGGCGCAAGTTCAGGACGTGCGACGGCAATAGTCCAAATAGTAAGGATATACAATGCCGCTGTCAGAACACCCGCCCCAATCCCGCCGATGAAAAGCTTGCCGATCGGCACTTCGGCAAAAACGCCAAACAATATCAGAAGAATACTCGGCGGAATAAGCGCGCCAAGCGTACCAGCCGCCGCGATGGATCCTGTCGCAAGGGCGGGATGATACCGGCTTGAGATCATTTCAGGTATCGCAATGCGCCCCATAGCCGCGGCGCAGGCAACGCTTGACCCGGTCACCGCGGCAAAGCCTGCCGATCCCAACACAGAGGCAATTGCCAATCCGCCAGGTAGCATTGCAAGCCAGCTCCGGCAAGCGGCGAAAAGCCCCTTCGTCAGCCCCGCATAAAAACAGACATATCCCATAAGCAAGAACATCGGGACAGACGACAAAGTCCATTTGGCCGAGAATTCATAAGGGACGGTGGAGAGTATCCCCCAAGCGGGACGAGGACCGATCAGGATCCAGATACCGCCGAAAGAAACGACGATCAGACAAATCCCGATGGGAATGCGCAAGAGCAGCATCCCAGCAAGAACGGCAAGGCCGAGACAGCCGATAATTTCACTTTCCATAGCTGTCTATACCTTCTTGGATGCGTTCGCACCCTCCAGAGGTTCTTCGCCGAGCCCACTTGCAAGCCCGGTGACGATAATCACCGTTCGATAAAAAAGGATAAGCGCAAGAAGGCCGAACCCTATGGGACGCACAAAATAGCTTGGCCATGTCGGAGATGCTCTGTTCAACGATGAAGGTTCCTACCCGCAACCGCTTCATTGCCTCGCCCCAAAGCTGCCATGCCACACCGGCGCTCACAATCCCCGCAAAAAGACAAATGCAGCCGCCGAGCCAATGCTGCCAGCGCGATGAAAAATACTGAAACAGCAGCTCGACCGAAATGTGCCGACTAAGCTTCTCAGCCAATCCGAGGGGAAGGAACGCGACAATCACCATGTAATAGTTAGCGACGAAAATCGACGTAAGAGGCAAGGGCCAGGAAATTATATTCTTGAGAAATACTTCAACAACGATTTGCAACATCATCAGGATCAGCGCAACCGCCCCTACCATGGTAGAGACGGTTACGATGCCCGCAAGAATACGTCCTAAAACGTTCATAGCAAATTCCTGCTTAAATCAGATCGTTACTTAGTCCAATGACTTAGGATCGACCTTGCTGAAAATTTGTTCGTTGAAAAGAGCGCCCACGGCAGCAGGATCAGCCTGATCAATACCTGCAACCAACCCCTCCCATTTCTTGACCAGCGCGCGCAACTGCTCAATCTGCTCTGCCGCATTGGCGATCCCATATTTCGTAGAGTTCAACTCGGCAACAATCCCGAGATCAGCTTCATGGAATTTTTTAGTGGCCGCAACCACATCCGCTTCTGGTTGGATAATCTCAACACCGACACTTGCAGGGTCCTTTATATAGGCCTGATTTTCCGCAAGATAGGTAACCGTGGTAAATCCAAGAGCGTCCCCAGCAGCAAGAAGGAACTGGCGCTTTTGCTCATCGGATAGCTCATTCCAAACGTCTTTGTTCAGATTGAACATGGAATTGCCAATGTAAAGGCCAATCGGTGCATCCAGAAGGTAATCCACCACCTCGCCTATCGACAAACTTTTAAGGGTGTCAACTATATGGGTATTTCCGTCAAGCTGACCCTGGCTGATAGATTCGTAAATATCATTCGCAGAAAGCACAACCGGAGAAGCGCCCATGGCTTCCACCCATCGGCCAAACGGTCCAAACCCACGGAATTTCTTCCCTTTAAAATCTTCAAGACTTGCGACTTTATCTTTTGACATCAGGTAGTAAGGACCAATAACGGAAAAGCCCATAAAGACCTGATTTTGCGCAGAATATTCCTTCAAGCAAGCAGCGCAATTCATCATAAACTCATTTGCCGCGCCCGCCATGATTACCGGGTTGGTGGACAGGGTCGCAACATCTACGACCAAATTGGAGTTTGGAAATTCCGCGCGGTGATATGCCGGCACCACATAGGCGACGTCCGCGATTCCTTCGCGTACACCATTCATACTCTCGGCATAATTCAGCAAGGTATTCGGAAAAACCTTACCGGTATATTCGCCGCCTGTATTTTTCTCTAAGTTGTCGGCAAATTTTCGCATTCCTTCGACGAGACCATTGTTTCCTGCCATACCAACGGCAATCCGCAATTCTTCAGCATATACTGTAATATTTCCTGACAAGACTGTGACGCCAAGCGTTACAGCAGCGGCAACCGCTTTTACACGAAGACTTCTTTTCATGGGGTTCCTCCCGGATTTTCAACGTTTCGTTGTTATTTTTGTATCAGCGGAAAGCAATGTAATATATTTACTGGTTAGCCAGCAAGTAAATTCTGAATGCCTCGAAACGTAGAACAAGCCCTCACGCAAAGGCACTGATATTTGGATGAAGCTTTTATAGTCAGCTTCAATGGAGAAACCCTCCTCCGCCCATTGATGAGCACGAGTGATAATAAAATTCAAAAGCGCAAAATCTCTTCGGGAATTCGTCTCAACCCATTCGTCAATTCACACCGCTTCAATCAAGAACGTCATATTCCAGCCGAAAAACCTTTGAATTCACTTGCGCTTTCAAGTTTTTGATTTCTTTCCTCTGACAGCGCCAAAATTTGACTTACTCCGAATATGGATTGGTCTTCTGGGATGCATAAATTCGGATTTAATGCAGTGCATTAATCATCCAGCTTTGAACCTTGGTTACCCGTGCGGACGGGTCGGCATGTTCAATTTTAATGTAATATCCCACGTCAGTGGCAACAGTGTCGGAAAAGGGGCACACCAGCTCAGATCAAGCGAAAAGATTGGCAGGCACATTTCAATGATCGATAGAAGTTGCCGCCAATGAAACCTCAACACTTAACATTCATGATATTGTAAAAATAATCATACTAATCTTGATCATGATCAATGTTGCATTGCAAAAACAATTGTATTTTCGAGCGTGAAGACCTAGGTAATTGATATCATCTATCAAAAGAGAATTGTTATGAAACCGAAGGCCTCTGAGCAAATCTCTAAAAGCCCGCCCAGACTGGTTGAGAAGTCAATAAGTTTGAATAAAGGCACCGTCTCACACCCCGCCAAAGCCTCTTCTTCAACAGCGAAATCCGCCCTGAATATCGGTCCCGGCTTGTTCGAACGGGATTCTTATGTGTCAACGGCTTTGCCAGAAATTCTCGATCGCTCTGTCCACGCACTTGCGGCACGCTTCACTCTAGGGCTATCTCCGAGCGCCTTGGCAAGCGCTTATTCCGATTGGGCGCTACATTTCGCGACGGCACCTGGAAAGCAATTTCAGCTGAATGAAAAAGCGGCCTAGAAAGCCCTCCGGCTCGCAAGTTATACTACCCATTGCGCGCTCCATCATGAAGATGACATCAACTGCATCGATCCATTGCCACAGGACAAACGGTTCGCTGATGCTGCCTGGCAGCAATGGCCTTACAATCTGTTGTACCAATCCTTTTTGATGAACCAACAGTGGTGGTATAATGCGACGACCGGAATTCGCGGAGTGACCAAACAGCACGAGAACGTGGTGGAATTCGCGGCGCGTCAAATATTGGATATATTTTCTCCATCGAACTTCCTCGCTTCCAATCCGGAGCTGTTGCAAAAAACCATGAAGGAGGGCGGGCAGAACCTGGTTCGCGGCGCTCAGAATTTTATTGAGGACTGGGAGCGATCAGTTAGTGGAAAAAAACCTGCGGGAACAGAAGATTATAAAATCGGTGAAACGCTTGCAGTGACTCCAGGGAAAGTTGTCTATAGTAACCGGTTAATTGAGTTAATACAGTATTCTTCCGCTACAGATAAAGTCCATCCGGAACCGATCTTCATTGTTCCCGCTTGGATAATGAAATACTACATTCTTGATCTTTCGCCTGAGAATTCATTCGTAAAGTATTTAACAGAAATGGGTTTTACGGTCTTTATTGTATCTTGGAAAAACCCCGGCCCGGAAGATCGAGACCTGGGCATGGATGAGTATCGTACCTTGGGGATCACGAACGCACTCGAGGCTATTGAAGCGATAACAGGCGCGCCACAGGTCCACGGAATCGGATATTGCTTAGGGGGAACACTGCTTTCTATTGGCGCTGCCGCCATGGCGCGAGATGGGAATGAGCGCTACAAAACCCTTACCTTTCTGGCCGCACAAGTTGATTTCAAGGAAGCTGGCGAGTTGATGCTTTTTATTAATGAAAGCGAGGTCACATTCCTGGAAGATATGATGTGGGAGCAGGGTTTTCTGGATACGAAACAAATGGCCGGCGCATTTCAGCTTTTACGATCGAATGATCTGATCTGGTCGCGACTAATACATGATTACCTGATGGGCGAACGGCCAGCAATAAATGATCTTATGGCGTGGAATGCCGATGCCACCCGCATGCCCTATAAAATGCACTCCGAATATCTCCGGCATTTATTCTTGGATAATGACTTGGCAGAGGGTCGTTACATG
>CALEMG010000287.1 GCA_937910835.1 uncultured Alphaproteobacteria bacterium
TTTTCGGGCTCGCCCGTCAAGAGGCTGGGACGAAATCGCTTTGTACGGAATGTCCTGATTGCGATTGGGAACAGCGGACAGGTGGCTTTTCTGGAAGTTGTGACGCCGCTTCTGAGCGATGGATCGCCCATTATTCGCGTTGCTGCGGTCTGGGCCCTGGGCCAGTTGGCCACACCTGAGATTTATGGCCAGCATTTCGATATTCTGGTAGGACAGGAAACAGATGACGCGGTGCGGACGGAATGGGTTTTAAGTAAAGGGAATGAGAATGAGCAGGCTTGAGAGTTTTATCCGGCGCGTCAGTGCGCAACGCGATTGCCTGAACCACGCCGTCGCCATCATCAAAGACAAACCGGGAAGCGTGTTAGAGCTAGGCCTAGGCAATGGCCGGACATTTGATCATCTGCGCAGCCTCATGCCGGAGCGGCATATCTATGTGTTCGACCGGCATGTGAAGGCGCATCCGGATTGCATTCCGGATTCTGATCATATGATCGTCGGTGACTTTTTGGAGACCGTACCGGTTGCGCTTGAAAAGATGACAGAGAAAGCGGTCCTAGCCCATTGCGATATCGGCTCGGGTGACAAGGCGGCAAGTATGGCACTTGCCCATGCGCTTGGTGCAAGCCTTCCAAACTTGCTTAACCCTGGTGCGATAATCGTCAGTGATCAGCCGTTTGAGGTCAGAGTTTGGCAATCCATTCCGCTTCCCGAGGGCGTGGCCGAAGGGCGCTATCACATATATCGTCAGATGTGATTGGCGCTATTGGGCGAGATAGCCGCCATCGGCAACAAACTCCGCGCCAGTCACAAATGCCGCTTCATCGGAGGCAAGATAGAGAATCATCGAGGCGATTTCCTCTGGTTTGCCGAGGCGTCCGAGAGGGTGAGATTCCTTCAATCTTGTTTCTTCGGCCTCTCGCTCGGCTTCGGCGACTTTATCGAACCGGCGCATGACCATCGGCGTTTCGATATATCCCGGATGCACCGAATTGACTCGCACATTATATCCTTTGTTTGCGCATTCAATGGCCGCCGCCTTTGTGAATAGCCTTACGCCGCCTTTGCTTGCCGCATATGCCGAAATATTGGACATGCCGACAAAGCCGAGAACGGAAGAGATATTGACGATGGCACCACCGCCCGTGTCCTTCATGCTGTCAACTGCAGCTTGTGTGCCGAGGAATGTACCATCCAGATTAATGGATATGGTCTGACGCCAGAAGTCATAGCTCATATCGAGAAGACCCTTGGCCCGTCCGATTCCGGCAGAATTGACCAGAATATCAAGCTGATTCCAGCGCTTGGTGACGGCATCCACCACGGCCCGCCATTCGTCTGGATCAACGACATCAAGATTCTGATAGAATGCCTCATGCCCTGCCTTCGCTAACTCTTCCGCCAACTCCCCGCCTTTTTCAGAATCGATATCAGTGAGCGCAACTTTTGCGCCTTCGCGGGCAAACCGTTCTGCGGTTGCCTTGCCAATGCCCGACGCCGCCCCTGTAATCAGTGCGATTTTTTCTTCCAGACGACGGTTGATTTGTAATTCTGATGCCATGCTTCCCTCCCTTTTTATTATTATTGCTGAACTTTGCAGCAAGCCTGAGCCTTGGGCAAGTACTAACCGTCAGATGATTTCGACAACAGGGTATAAGTCGAAACGGGTGTATGGCCTTTGAGCTCCGCTTCTCCTTGCGGTTCCAGTATGAATTCGCCCCCGAGTAACTGGGCAGTCGTTTTGGAAATAAGAATAGTGCCGGTTTCGGCCGTTTGCTGCAGCCGCGCGGCGATATTCACAGCATCGCCCCAGATATCATAGGAATATTTGCTGTGGCCGATGACACCGGCGACGACTGATCCCGTATTTATCCCGGTTCTTAATCCCAGCGATCCCGTTGACTGCTCGGACAGCTCTTTTACATAGGCCAGAATATCAAGGGCAAAAGCGGCAGCTTCTATAGCGCCGGTTTTCGCATCTCCATCCAGGCCTCCGCAAACCATATAGGCATCACCGATGGTTTTGATTTTTTCCAAGCCTCGCCTACTGGCAATGTTGTCGAAGTGGGAAAAGATCATGTCCAGTAGGGTGACGACCTCTTCAGGTGGACGGTTCATTGCATAGCTGGTGAAGCCGGAGATGTCGGCAAACAGGATCGTAATATTATCCAGCCTATCGGCGATTGGTTGCTGACCCTGTTTAAGGCGCTCGCCAATGGCTTCAGGCAGCATATTGCGGATCAGATTTTCACTTCGCTGCCGCTCTTCTTTTAATAGCGCAAAAGTTTTTTCTTTCTGGCTGACAAAATAAACAAGCAGCACGAATGCAACGATGGAAACGCCGCTTAAATTCATAACGAAAAGTATAATAACCAGTTCAGGAGGAAGCCCATTCTCCGTGGTTGTCGCTGGAAAATTGATGGCGGCCCCGCCCAGGATCAAGAGAATAAAGGCGACAAACCAGCAGGCCGCCGTTTTCCGATTGGCGAAGATCAGCGCGCCCATGGGGCTGATTAACGACCACACGATGACGGCAGATGAATTAATAAATCCACCGAGTTCCAACATCACCAGAAAGGGCAGCATGAGGGTAAGGAAGAGCTGACTCTCGCGAAGCAGCCGAAAGCCTTTCTCCTTTCGGAAGAGAACCAGCGTGCCAATGGAAATAAGGGTAAATGTCCAGGCAATGGCCGCGGCCCTGTATTCTCCGAAATAGGCATAGATTCCGCCCCAGAAAAAGGCTGGTATCGCCATCATTGTTGCGCAAAGCACAAGAAGCCGGTGCGAGAGTTCCGCATCGTTTACGCTTGCGTCAGCTGCCAATAACGGGGGACTTTCCGCGGGGTTTTCTCTGTGGCTCATCAACAGATTATCCTGATAATCACCATCGTCGACAAGTCCAGTTAGTGCGCGGATTATCGAAGATTGCTAAAATCGACGATGACGGGAGCGTGGTCAGATGGCTTCTCCCAATCGCGGGCATCCAAAGTGATTTCCATACCCTTCAAATGTGATTTGAGTGCCGGTGTTACCCAGACGTGATCAAGCCGTCTTCCCCGATTGGATGCGCGCCAGTCACGAGCACGATAACTCCACCAGGAATAAAGCGGTTCCGGCTCAGGCACAAAATGAC
>CALEMG010000288.1 GCA_937910835.1 uncultured Alphaproteobacteria bacterium
GCTTGTCGCGCCAGTGGCCTTTGAGACTCCGACCAGGCTCGGAGCGGCATTTGTTCCCATGGTGCCGAGCGCACCGGCAAGTATACAGCCAAGACCGTCGGCAAACATGCCGCCCTTGATGGAATTGAGGTCCGGCCGCCGCCAGTCATCATCATTGATCTTCTGACAGGTGGTGATGACCCCCACAGTGCGGAGCGCGGCCGCAATCCCGGATATCAGGAACGCCGGGAGCAAAGAGGCATCGAAATCGTAGGAGATAAAACCGGGATTAGGCAGCGCGATCAAATCGGCGTCAGAGAGGATTTTCCAGTGCTCTGGCGGGATCAGCCCAAAGGCAATAGCAAGAGCGAAGCCGATACCCAGCCCGATGATGGAGCACATAAGCCGCGCCAGCCCCTTGGCCCAGATGCTGAGCGCCACTGTCAGCGCGAGCGTCAGGCCGGCAACAATCACATGATTGCTGTAATTGGCGAGGTTTCGCTGATCGATATCCAGCACATGATCAATGGCGACGAGGCCGAGTTGTATTCCGATGATCGTAACGATAAACCCACTGATTGCAGGTGGGAAAAAGACGCGCAGTCGATGTAGGCTCCTTGCGATAACGATTTCCAGAAGCCCTGCGAGAATTGTCATGCCGAAGACCGCCGGAAGGCCAACCGTCTTGGCCGCAAGAACGGAGGGACCGAGATAAACTGCGGAAAAGACGGGGGCCGCCAGAAAGCCGGAGCCAACGGGCCCTTTGCGAAGGGCCTGTAGAAGCATGGCAACCGCGATCGCGACCATGCCGAGGCTGACGGCACTGACTGCTTCTTCGTGGGAGGCGCCGCCCGCCTTAAATACAATAACGATCAGGACGAGATAGGACGCGAGCAATCCCGCATACTGGGTCCCAAGTAACAGCAATGTTGGTAAGGGCGGCCGTTCATCTACGGCATAAATTAGCCCTTCCGGACGTTTCGCCATACCCTCCCCCGAGTTCTTGTTGTTATCGTAAGGACTTAGGTTACATGGAACATTCGCGATATGCTAGTGCCCACGAAGAGAAAATATTTATCTTGCGATAATAAAATATATCTAGTATTCAAGATGTATGGATGAAAATACAACTTTACGTGCCCTCGCCGCCCTGAGCCAGAAAACACGACTCGATGTCTTCCGCTTGCTCGTTAAGGCGGGCTTTGAAGGAATGCTGGCCGGTGAAATCGGAGATAGGCTTAATGTCCGGCAAAATACCATGTCGACGAACCTGTCGATCCTGATGAATGCCGGTCTGATTAAGAATGAACGTCAGGGCAGAACGGTCCGATATTTTGCGGATTATGAGGCCATGCGCGGGTTGCTTTCCTTCCTCATGGATGACTGCTGTAACGGGCGGCCTGAAATCTGCGAAGGCATTTTTGATGAAATCAACTGTTCCTAAACTTGGGTGAGTATCATGACTGAAACGGTATATAATGTTCTGTTTCTCTGCACTGGCAATTCAACACGATCCATCATTGCGGAAGCCGTTATGAACAGGGTCGGGCAAGGGAAATTCAAGGCTTACTCGGCGGGTTCCTCACCGAAGGGGCAGGTAAATCCCCGCACGATCGCGCTGTTGAAGACGCTGAACTTCAATACGGATTTTGCGCGGTCGAAATCCTGGAATGAATTTTCCGGCTCCGATGCGCCGAAGCTGGATTTCGTCTTCACGGTTTGCGATAATGCTGCAGGAGAGGTTTGTCCGATCTGGCCGGGACAGCCGATGACGGCTCATTGGGGCGTTCCCGATCCATCGACGGCAAATGGCACTGAGGCGGAGATCAATCTTGCCCTAATGGATACCTACCGGATGCTGAATTACAGAATTTCCATCTTTACCAGCCTGCCACTCGCAAGCCTCAACAAACTCGCCTTGCAGAAACATCTCGATGAAATCGGATCGCGGGAATATAAAGTAGAATCTTAGTAAAATTACTTAACTTGTTATTTTGGGAATAAATTAGTTGATCGAAGAACAACTACAAGACCATTCAGACCGGGGAAAATCGGTTGGGGTGGGTATTGGCCTTTTTGAAAAATGGCTCTCTCTTTGGGTGGGGCTCTGAATTCTGGCGGGGGTGACGCTCGGAAACCTCTTCCCGGCCCTGTTTGAAACCATCGCCTCCTTTGAATATGCATCGGTTAATTTCATCGTGGCTATCTTGATATGGGCGATGGTCTATCCGATGATGGTCGGGGTCGATTTCGCCAGCCTGAAGCATATCGGGGACCGCCCGAAGGGGCTGATCCTGACGATTGTGGTTAACTGGCTGGTCAAGCCCTTTACGATGGCCGTCCTCGGAGTGCTGTTCTTCAAGTATCTTTTTGCCGGCCTGATCTCGCCCGAGGATGCCGAGAGCTATATCGCGGGGCTGATCCTGCTTGGCGCGGCGCCCTGCACGGCGATGGTGTTTGTCTGGTCGCAGATGACGAAGGGTGATGCGACCTATACGCTGGTGCAGGTGTCCGTTAACGATGTGATCATGATTTTCGCTTTTGCGCCGATTGTCGCCTTCTTGCTTGGGATCACCAATATTGTTGTGCCCTGGCAGACGCTTATCCTCTCCGTCGGGCTCTATGTGGTAATCCCGCTTTTTGCTGGCGCGGTGACGCGTCATTTTCTGACCGGATCAAACCTGTCATCGAAGGCAGAAGGCCGAGTTGATCAATTTACTGCGAAGGTAAAGCCCTTTTCAATCATTGGGTTATTGGCGACAGTTGTTCTGCTGTTTGGGTTTCAGGGGCAGATTATATTAGAACAACCCCTGCTGATCGCGCTGATCGCCATTCCGCTAATCCTTCAGTCATATGGGATTTTTGCTCTCGCCTATGGTGCTGCTTGGGCTTGGCGCATACCGTTCAATGTGGCGGCCCCTTGCGCCCTCATCGGTACGTCGAATTTCTTTGAACTGGCCGTCGCCGTGGCGATCAGCCTATTCGGCCTGAATTCAGGCGCGGCGCTGGCAACCGTTGTCGGGGTTCTGGTTGAGGTGCCGGTCATGCTATCGCTCGTCGCCTTTGCCAACCGGACACGCGGCTTTTTCTCAGGCTCAGAGAAATAACCCGTCGCCAGATTCTATCGCTGGCGCAAGCGTCGCAGCGCGGACTTAATATGATAAGGTATAACTGACCGTAAGGGTGCGTAGAAGAAAGTCTTTGAAGTGGCCCGCTCAATCATTACTCTTGCGGGCTGAGCGGACAGTTCTTTGAAGGCGGTAGAAATTTTTTCTGCGCCAATTCCATCACTTATACGAATAATCTGATCCACGGAGTTATCTGTTTTTGGTAGTGGCCAGAGGGCATTTTTTTGAGTGCCGATCGGACCTTTCTCCTCGATAAAATCCTCAAGCATGTCAGAGAGTTTCAGTAGCAGAATGTTTTTCTCGTCCGCTGACAGCAATGGTGTTTTTTCCGTATCAAGATAATGGCGCCAATCCGCCGTATGATACCGATAGATGATTGTTTCAATGTGACTGCCGACGCGGTTTGCGACAATTTCACGCCGTGTCTTGAGCCGGGGCGGGAAAAGCCAGCCTGAAAAACGGCCAAATTCATAGGATGAATGCAACAGTGCCGCAGAAATCAGATCGACATCGCGGGTTTCCATAGCGGTGATACTTGCAACGCCAATGAGGTGATTATAAAAAGGGCGACCGGTTGCCCGATAGCCACCCGCCGACAATTCCCCCATGAAATCACATACGTCACTGAGCCTTTCTAATTGGCTCCGCGGGATATCCAGTGTGCTCAGCTGGCGTATGAGCTGCATGTTTGTCTGGGAAATTAGCAAGGTCTTTGTTTCTTTCGCGTTTTAACGTGTAATCCTGCCATTTCGCCAGATCGTCCCGGATTGCGTGATTGACTAGGAAGGGGTCGATACGAACGACGACCCTGTTTATAAACACACTGGCAGCTTTTGCGCCGAGAACTTTTGTGATCAACCGGCGTGTCTTTACATATTTATGTAAACGATGGGCCTTGACGAATTTCTTGACGGCTTTCAGATTTCCCTGATCCGGTGTGAGTGCGTGTTTTTCCTCCAGCCGGTGAATGGATCCGTTCACCCATGCATCGCACCAACGCAGATTAAACAGGCGGATATCATCCTCTGTCGGTTTAAAGGGCGGTAGATAGCTAGCTTTGGACGCCGGCTCGAAAAAGACCTTGGCGCCTCGATCTTGCGCTAAAATGCTGACATCCCAATGCTCGGAAACGGACAAGAGATCTTCGTCCAGCATCCCGATATCCATCAAAAAATCTCGGTTGATCAGGACGGCGTGAAATTCAAATAGCTCTGTCGGGCCACGCTCAAGCGTTTCGGGTAGTGCATCGATATCCTGTTTGGAGAAGCGGTGCAGCTCATGACAGACCCGAATACCGTTACCGGGTTCCTGTATTTGGGCTTCCCCGCCGGCGATATGGATGTACTTCCAGAGCGGAAAGCGCTCGAAAACAAGCGGGGAGACGATGTCGGCCCCCTCTTCTTCCGCGCAGCGGATCAGTGGTTCCAGCCAATTCTCCGCCATCTCCACATCATTGTCGACAAATGCGATATATTTCGTCTTGGCCTGCTGGATGATCAGGTTTCGCGCCTGGTTTGGGCTGAGGTAACAATCCTCATGAATGATCTTGATGGGGCGACTGTTGGCTAGAGACATGACCTCGGAGAGAATCCCAGCAGGGAGGCCACTGGAGACGAAGATAATAGGTACATCGTCTGGCGTGGTGGCCAGGACGGACTTAAGCGACGGGATCGTCCTGGAAAATGTTTCCCGGATCGATATTCCGATTGTCACATCCATGCTCATAGACAATCTGCTTCCGAAATTATACTGATCAATCTTCTTACCAAGTTTATAAAAACCAACTAATAGCTGATGTTTATTAATAAAAATTCGATTTTTCAATTTATTTCTGTCTTTATCTGGTCAACATTTTTTATCCTGTAGCATTTACACAATAGGGATGAACTGCGAAAAAGGATGGCTATTTCCTCCTAGTTGGGTCGCTTAAGGACTCAATCGCTGTGTATATATTTCAGATATCGGATCGCTCAAAGGGGCTTAGAATTTATGTCGGACGTAAAAATCGGAATCATTGTCGGCAGCATTCGGAGGAAATCCCAATCCGACAGAATTGGTCAGTATATCAATACGTTGATGGGGCATCTTAATTTTAAAGTGGAGATTGAGTGCTTCTCTCTTCGGGATATGGATGTCCCGCTCTGGAATGAGGAAAAATGGGAAAACGACAGTGATCTTAAAAAGTTCTGGAAACCTATCTCCGATCGATTGAAATCCTGCCAGGGC
>CALEMG010000289.1 GCA_937910835.1 uncultured Alphaproteobacteria bacterium
CTTAAAAAAGTGATCGATGATAACATCGGGCCCGCTTTTTCCGAAGAGATGGGCGTTGTCTGGAACAATGTTGAAAAACCCGGAACAGGTATGCAGGAAAAATCTGGCGGAGAGATTGTCCATCTCGATGCTGCGTCAAAGGGAACGTTTGACGAAGTCGGCGGTAAGGTTGTAGCCCGCTGGGTGAGTGAAGTAGGCGACCGCGGTATCGACGGCCAGAAACTTGTCGACGAGGCGCGTAAAGCGATTGCAAAGCACTCTAACTAACATCGTCTCTGACGGCTTTAAGGGGTAAGGATGCCTAAAAAACTGGACTGGATCATATCCGGCTGGGCCTTGTTGGCGGGCTTTCTTACCCTTCTGATTGTTGTCGTCACGACTCTTAATACAGCCGCCTTCGGGGCGGACAAGATTGCCCGCTTCTTTGACGCAAATATCGCTGGCCTGGCAGGCTATGAGGATTTTGTCCGTCTTGCGATAAGTGCCGCCGCCCTTATGTTCTTCCCCTATTGCCAGCGACAGAAAGGCCATGTCGCGGTTGATCTTTTCGCGGAACATTTTTCCATTCGAACTCAGCAAATTCTCGAAAAAATCATCCTAATCCTTACGGTCATTCTGGCCTTGTTTCTAGCCTACTGGATGAGCTTGGGGATGATATCCGCTTATGAGGACTTTGCGTCATCCCCCATACTTGGTTGGCCGAACTGGCCGTTCTATATTCCCGGAATCCTGTCCCTGATCCTTTGGGCCTTGGTTGCAGCAATGCAGTTTAGCGAAAAAAGGACAAACGGGTGAGCGGAGAAATTATTGGCATCTTTGGCCTCGGCGCCCTCTTTGTTCTTCTGGCCCTTCGAATACCTGTGGGCCTTGCCATGGTTCTGGTTGGGATCGGCGGTAACTTCGCATTAAGCCTCGCCCTGCCCTACCTCCGGTTTGAGCCCTATCTCTACCAGTTCAAGAGCCTGCTCTGGAGTTCAGCTGCCAATTACGATCTATCCGTTGTAACACTCTTTATTCTGATGGGCTATCTCGCCACCACCGCCAATCTCAGCCGCGATCTTTTTCAGGGCGTCAATGCCTTTGCAGGTAAATACCGAGGTGGTGTCGCCATGTCAGCGATCGGTGCCTGCGCTGGTTTCGGCGCGGTATGCGGCTCCTCTCTCGCGACGGCGTCGACAATGGGACGGGTTGCTTTACCAGAACTTAGGCGACTCAATTACGCACCGGGCTTCGCGACCGGCGTGCTAGCGGCTGGCGGTACGCTCGGGATCCTCATTCCCCCGTCTGTGGCTCTCGTGATTTATGCGATTATCGTCGAGGCCTCAATTCTTGAGATGTTTCAGGCGGCGATTATCCCTGGCCTCATCGCCGTCCTATTCTTCATCTTTGCGATCGCAGTTATCGTTCGAATCAAACCTTCCCTCGCGCCGGAAGCGCAACCCATGGCCAAGGAGGAACGGCGCGTTGCCATCCGCCGCCTTATCCCGGTCGTGGTTATCTTCGGCGCGATTATCATGGGCCTCGGCCTCGGCCTCTTTACCCCGACGCCTGCGGCAGGGATCGGCGTCTTTCTCATTCTAGTGTACGGCCTTTATCTTCGACGTTTTGGCGAAGGGCTGAGCCTTGCAGGTATCAAAGAGTCCCTTCTGGCAACCGCTGTTACAAGCGGGATGATCTATTTCATCCTTTTCGGCGCGGAAGTTTTAAAAGGCTTTTTCACTCGCGCAGGGCTTCCAGAAGCACTGGCGAGTTGGGCAGGGGCCAGCAGCCTAGATCCGCTGTCAATCATCGTCGTCATGCTGATCGCGCTGATCATCCTTGGCTGCTTCATGGACTCCCTCTCCATGATCCTAGTAGTCGTTCCGTTCTTATGGCCCGTCCTTGTCGAGATTAACGGTGGTGACTACGCAACCGCAGACACAGCTGCGTTTGCCATGGATGCGAACGAGCTGAAAATCTGGTTTGGCATCCTCTCACTCATTGTCATTGAGCTTGGGTTGATAACGCCTCCAGTGGGCCTCAATGTTTTTATTATCAGCGCGCTCGCCGGCGATGTGAAAATGGGGGATACCTTTAAGGGGGTCATTCCATTCTTCGGGATCGAGATAGTTCGTATTGCATTGATCCTCCTATTTCCGGCAATCGCCCTGTTTGTCCCGCGCCTTCTCTCCGGTTAAGCTGGAATGGGCGTCACGGGTTGAATCCAGGTCTTCACAGTTTCATCGCGTCCGCGAATTATTTGAGGTCCATTTTCGATGAACTGCAAATCCCTAGCGATTTCCGCGCCCCCTGCGGCAGTCATCAGTTCGCCACTGACAACCACGCGGGCGTTCAATTCACGCGTTAATGCTTCAAGCCGACTGGCGACATTCACAACATCGCCAAGCACCGCATATTCCAGCCTGCGTTCGGAACCAATATCCCCAAGGACCACCGTGCCATAGTGAATACCGACGGATAGCCGAATAGCTATTGCTCCTTCTTTCACCCGCTGATCATTCCAGACTTCCATCGCCTGATGCATGGCGGCCGCGCAGCGGAGTGCATTCGCCGCGTCCTCTGCCGTCGTTACAGGGGTACCGAAAGTCGCCATCAACCCATCACCGAGGAATTTGTCTAGCGTCCCATGATTATCGAACACGCAGGCCTCCATCCGGGCATGGAATTGCCTTAGCACTTCAACTATTCGCTCGGGCGTTTCCGCCTCCGCCATTTTTGTAAAGCCGACGATATCCGCGAACAGAACCGCCACCGGCTGCGCCCTCACCTCGCCAAGCGGTTGATCACTTTCAGCAAGAGTATCGACAATATTCGGCGGGAAATGCCGGGAAAGATTTGCGCGTTCGCGTGCCACACCGGCCTGTCGCACCAGCAGCCGGCTGGTCCGCCATCCGTTCATGCCCAATATTCCGGCGACAATTGCGAAGATCAGCACTTCCTGTATGCGAGGTTCGAGAGGAATGCTCCCCGGATCTACAAACTTGAGTATATTTGCATTTCCCTCAAGCGCTTGTCTGACCTTTTCAGAAAGATCGGCAATGCTATCCGGCTGATTAATCGCCCAGAAATAGGCTCCAATCCAAAGGACTACGGCGAAGACAGTAAAGGGAAGTAGCGTCCGCCAGGAATATGCCAACGTAGCGCCAGCCAAAAGGATAAAAAAGTACGGAAAATTGCCAAATTTAAACTGCATGGCCACCGACCATGGTCTCGGATCCCAGGGGTTGGGCAAAACCAGAACAATGGTCATCAAGGCAAGATCGAGCAAGATCAAAAGCAGCTCAGCCCGTGATCGCTCCACTCGGCCGATCTTTACTTGCGCCCAGCCAATCAATAAAAAGCCAACGATCAATGCTTCATAATACAGGACGTACCAGTGGGGGCTGAGGTAAATCAGAAAAGCACCAATTATGAGGAGAGAGATGGTCCTCGCGCGGACCGAAAGCATTAGCCCTTCTCGCTTGTTCTGGTCCAACGCCTCATAAAGGAATTTGTTATTCTCGATATCGGGAAGATCGTCCCTGCGCCGTATCTGACGCAACCCGTCGATCAAATTTGTCTCCGCCATTACGCGCTCTCCATCAATGCAGACCCATTCATCTTTCCTGCACGATTCAGACACTCCAAAGAAGATGAATTAGCTATACTCATGCTTCTTTAGTCAATTCATCGAACTATTGCCATATATCCTATATGAAAAACAGCGCTTACTTCGTATTATTGCTCACCAGCTTCAATGGACCTACACGATACCGATCGAGATGCATTTCCATCACACCAAACTGGGTATCCATTCGCATACGAACCGGGACGACATGACCATTCTCGATGGGCGCACCGACCCATACAACGACCTCCTGATTGGCATTGGGATCGCGTTCATAGTTCCGGTTTGAGGGGAAACCGCCTTTTCTGACAATATCAATCTTGCATCCAATGGCATTCCCTTCGAATACGGAGTAGCGAGAGGGTTTAAAATAACGCCCCGGCTTTTCCGAGAGCAGCATGTCATATCGCCGATGGCCATCAAAAATCGGGAGTTCGGCCTTGCATCCCATGCCCTTTTCCAACCGATTGGACATAGTCAAAATTGCCGTCATTGGATCAATGGTATTTGTCAGACTTGCGGGATCAATCGGCGTGTATTTATCAGCCGGTTCTTTGCGGCTGACCGTTTTTTGCACTTTCACCTCGCCTGTATTCTCATAATCCAAGGAGACCGTGCGGACATTTTGGTTCCAGGTGCTTTTATGTTGATGCTGTCTCGGAAAAAATTTATCCAGGCTTACAAGGCCTTCGGTTTCGCCGTTGGCAAACCAGCTAAACACCCAATTGAATGCCGCGTTGGTACGGGCTGCGCTTTGAATCTTATAGCTGCTTTTGCCTTGTCGGACTTCGGTCTCGATGCTGCCAAGATACAGTCCACCCAGATAAACAGAATAATGTAAATCCGTTTCATCCTCTGAGGCGGACACTGGTGACGAGAGAAGAAGCAAAGCAAGGAAAATCCCCGCTCCGATAAGCGGTAAGGTATTCAAGTCTCTTTTCCGCAGTGCAATCATGCGCCGTCTATCCCCGTTCACCTTTTAGGAGAAATGGTGTGTCGGACAGGATTAATCAAGCAATTTGATTTTGCCCCGCATTGGAGCGGAAATGCATCTTATGTCGAAAAATAGAGGACGAGAAGAAACACGCCCAAGATTAGCCGATAGAGGATAAAGGGCGTAAAGCCTATTTTCTCGATCCAGCGCATCAGGAGGCTGATCACCGTAAAAGCGACCAAACAGGAGACAACCCCGGCAAGAACGGCGTCGAAACCGACCTGTGCATCCCCAACTTTAATCAGATGATAGGCCGTGAGCGTCCCCGCACCGAGAATTGTCGGAATGGAGAGCAGCATGGAAAAATGCGCGCCATCGCGCCGGCGTAGGCCGCGCATGCGTGCGGCAGACATTGTAATTCCCGACCGGCTGGTTCCTGGCAGGAGCGAGAGAATCTGAAAAAGCCCGATAATAAAAGAATCCAGTACCGTGATTGCATCGATCTTTTTTGTCACCGGGAATTTTTTGTCCGCCCAGCCGAGAAAGAGTCCGAAAAAAATTGTGGTCGCCGCAACCAGCAAGATTGACCGGAGTTCGCCCTGCATAAGGTAATACATTGCTCCTCCCGCAATCACGATGGGAATGCTGGCGATGAGAATATGCCAGCCGAGACGACGGCCTTCGGCGAGGGCGCGATCCGTCGGGCGCAGGAATGCCAGTGCTATTTCTAGAACATCTTTTCGAAAATAGGCGATCACCGCCACGAGCGTCCCGACATGAACGGCAATATCAATATTTTGCCCCTGATCCGTCCAGCCGGTAACTGCCGGGATAATCAGAAGATGGCCGCTGGACGAAATTGGCAGAAACTCGGTAATCCCCTGAATGGCCGCAAGCACTAAAATATGAAAAAATGGCATGTTATCCCTTAAACTAAACTTCAGGGTGCGGCACAAGACTGCCCACAACTTTCATTGAAAACCGTTGGCATCCACTCAACCCACTGCGACGGCATAGAAAATCGCTTGGCTGCGGGCACTATAAAGATTTATTGTGAACAAAAAGTAACAAATAACAATGGAGAAAACCATGCCCCATAGCGTTGATCTTTTCTGGTCGTTTAGAAGCCCCTATTCGTATCTGGCAACGCGCCGCATCGTCGAATTGAGGAAAGAGTACGATCTTCAGGTCAATGTCCGGCCGGTTTATCCTATTGCAATCCGCACGCCCAAATTCTTCAAGGATGTGCACCCACTGTGGATCGACTATCTCATGACCGATATTCAGCGGGTTGGCGATATGAACGGCATTCCAATTTCCTGGCCAAGGCCCGACCCCGTGAGAATGAACCGACAAACAAAAGAAGTACCGGCGGAACAGCCCTATATCCATCGGCTGACACATCTCGGGATCGCAGCCGCAGAAACTGGCGACGGCCTTGCTTTCCTGGACCAGGTATCCCAGCTTCTGTGGAATGGCAAGGTGCGTGGCTGGCATGAAAGCGATCATCTTGCCAAGGCAGCGGCGAAGGCGGGGTTTGATCTCGCGCATCTTGACGGCCTCATTGAGAATGATTTCGACGGCTATGACGCCAAGGTCGAGGAAAATCAGGCCGCGCTTGAAAAATCGGGTCATTGGGGCGTTCCCACCCTTGCCTACAAGAACGAGGCTTTCTTCGGTCAGGACCGGGTGGAGGTCTGTCTTTGGCGCATGAAACAGGATGGGCTGGCCACGCGGTAGCAGCCTTCCTTAATGGATGGACATGCTTTTCTCAGATGAGTTCTTTTTAAGGTAAGCCATCTGCGCCTTTTCGGTGGTTGTTTCGGATGCCATGGCGATATTCAGAACAATCGCTAATCCGAGCGCGGCCGCAGCAGCGACTAACACTAACTGCTGGCGGCATGATCTGGCCGCTGATATCAACCGGGTTAAAACGTTCCCATGGCTCTGCGAAAATCTTGCTTTATCCATTTCCCTATCCTCTTGTTATGACAAGCTATATGGCGGGGAAATAAGGCCAATTATACTCGAAAAAGAGGAGAAATTTTGCTATTTTTTGGGCAGTCAGCCCGAGAATGAATAGGAAAGGATCTTGTAGGCTAGCTTTGCCGCTAGAAAATTCGGCGCGTGAAACCCGCTAATTGGCGCGAGTTCATTAATATCTGCGCCAACAATTTTTCCCGTTTTTGAAGCCGCCTTGATAATGCTGATTGCATCGTTCCAGAACAGACCGCCCGGTTCCGGCGTCCCTGTTGCCGGCATCAGTGACCCGTCAAAGCCATCAAGGTCAAACGTCAAATAGATATTTCGGCCTTTGAGCGGGGCAACAATATCCTCAACTCGCCAGTTCTCACGATCCTTGCCCCAATGGATCGTGATCCGGTGCCGGTTCGCCTCCAGAAAAGGGATTTCCTCTGCCGAAATATTGCGTATTCCAACGGAAATGATCGGGACTGTTGGATGATCAAGCACGCGCCGGATGGCGGCGGCGTGGGAGTAATGCTCCCCCTCATAGCCATCGCGGAGGTCCGCATGTGCGTCGAAATGTAAAATAGCCAGATCGTCATATTTTTGAAGAAAGGGTCGGATCGCACCGGGCGTGATTGAGTGCTCCCCCCCAAATACGAGGGGGAATTTCTGATCCGACAATACGGAACCCGTCAGCTCCGCCAGATTATCAACCGCTTTCTTGATGTCACTGCCATCGACAAGAGCTTCCCGCATCGTCACGACACCAAAGTCGCGAAATGGCTCGCACCAGAGGTCTTCATCGAAAAGCTCCACTTGATGACTCGCCTCAATCATTGCGGCGGGCCCTTTGGCAGTCCCACCTCCGTAGCTGACGGATCCTTCAAGACCGAAGGGGATTATCACCGCCTTGGCCGCCGCATAATCGACGGCCTCTTCGGTGGGCAATCCCAGAAACCCCTCCTCTGATGGGAGAATATCAAATGGCGCCTTCATGGCTTTAATCCAGCAATCTGTTACTGAAACAGCTTCGAGAATTTTCTCGGCGGACGGTTTTTCCATCCACCTCGATGATACACATCGGACGCCAAAAGCGGCACGACGGAAGAGGCTTCAGCGAAAACCATCTGCTCCAGGTTAGTGCTGACCTTGCCCCAGCTCGCGGCCTCTTTCAGGGTTGAGGAGGAGCAGGCGCCATCACGCACATCGGCAACGGAAATCTGCACAGCGTATTTATGCACGTCCACCTCTTTACCAAGAATTTCCGCGCAGACAACCGTATCCTGCACAAAGTTCTTCGGAACACCGCCACCAACCATCAGTAAGCCAGTTGTACCTGCCGCGATCTTGATTTCCGTCAATTCGCGGAAGTCTTTCACGCTGTCGATACTCAGATGCGCGTCCGGATTTTCCACCTGATGCTTGACTAGACCGAAGCCAGCAGAGCAATCGGAAAAGGCCGGCACGAAAATTGGCACGTCATGGTCATAGCAGGTTTCAATCAAGGAGTTCTTCTTGACAGCATTAGTCTTCAGCCAACGGCCCATCTCCTGGATAAATTCCCGGGAGGAATAAGGCCGCCGATCCAGCCCGTCGGCGATCTTCTTGATCGTCTCATCGCAGTTCTGCAGCTCTTCTTCGTCGATATAGGTATCGTAAATGCGATCGATATAAAGCGCCCGCAAGTCATTGTCATCAACCGCACTATCGGCCTGATAATGCCGGAAACCCAATGCCTCAAAAAAATCCATATCGACGATGGAGGCACCAGTGGACACAATTGCGTCCACCATGCCCAATTCCACCAGATCCCGATAGACATGCATGCAGCCCCCGGCGGAAGTCGAGCCCGCCAAGGTCAGGATAACGGCGCAGTCCGGGTCCTCTACGGCCATATTGAAAATCTCCGTCGCCCGAGCGAGATCGCGCGAGGTGAAAGACATCTTACCCATGGCGTCAATGATCGGGCGGGCATCAAAACTTTTGATATCGATATGTTCGACGGTTTTCGAAAGGAGAGCCGCCTTATCGTTGCTTTGAGAGGTTTTCATAATTGTTACCTCAATACCTTATATTGAATTGTTGCGTTACGCGAACTCGGCGTCGTTCTCAATCGCCACGACGGTTTCGGAGTAAAATCCGTTGAATTTGGTTTGCATAGCGTATCCATACGCCCCCAAATGACGGAAAATAAGCCAATCGCCTTCACATACATCGTCAGGGAGCGACAAACGATCCTGCATTTTATCTATGCTATCGCAAGTCGGCCCATAGAGTTGAAAAAGTGACATTTCCGATGGAAGCTCCAACCTTCCGGCGCGATAAAGCTCAATCGGATAGGACCATCCCAACTGACCCGCATCGAAGAGCGATCCATAGGTTCCGTCATTCAGATAGAGCGATTGCCCACGGCGAAGCTCCACCCTCACCGCGACCGCACCGCCTGCGGCAACCATCGCGCGTCCCGGCTCGCAGAAAATCTCCAGATCTTCAAAACCGCACTCCTTCAAAGCTTTGGCAATAGCATCGAAATAATCATGCAACGGGGCCGGCTCCATATCCGGATAGGAAATCGGAAACCCACCACCGACATCAATCATATCGATCTCGACGCCACATCCTTCCAGCATGTTCGCAATGTTGTAGATGGCATTGACATAAGCCTCAACTTCAAGGCACTGGGAACCAACGTGGAAAGTCACACCGACTTTCTCGGCAATCTGGCGGGCATGGGTGAGGAGAAGCGGTGCCTCCATCAATGTCGCACCAAATTTATGATCCAGCGGATAGGCCGCCCCGACCTGCGAGACGCTGAGCCGCAGCATCAGTGACAGGTCTTCGGCATGGCTAGTTTCCTGTTTGATCTTGCGAAGCTCATCCAGGCTATCAAAGGCGAAATGGCGCACGCCAAGTGCATAGGCGCGGGCAATCGCCTGCCTGCTCTTGACCGGATGCATGAAATACAGCTTTGCAAGCGGAAAATCGCGACGTAGATTTTCAACTTCCCGGATTGAGGCGACTTCAAAATGGCGAATGCCTGCTGCCCACAACAGACGCAGAAGAGCCGGATGCGGGTTGGCTTTCGCCGCATAAAGACATGTACCTGGAAACCCGGAGAGAAAGGTGTTTGCCGCCTCTGCAATCTTGTCGATATACAGAAAGTGAACAGCATCGTTTGACTGCTCGATTTCAAGAGCTGTCGCTTCGTTTTCATATCGCCGCAAACCGGCTAGGGCTTGCTCGCGATCAGCGACATAGCCCTCACAATCCTGGAGCAGTTGCAATTCTAATGTTCCACCTGTTTAGTTGTTGTAACCCAATTTTTTCGGTGAGGCTCATTAGCAGAAAAAATACCACTACGCTACATAAAGATTCACATGTGAGCTGTGGATTTTTCGACCACTCAAGGTCGTGCAATCAAGTTCAGCTGGGGAGTATCCCGCTGTGGATCAACCATCCGGGACTTTGGCAAGCGTATCTCGATTGTGGTGCCCGGCTTTTCCACATTGCTGCTGATTTCCAGCATACCACCGTGCAATTCGACGATAGATTTGGCAAGCGGCAGGCCGAGACCGGTTCCTTCAATCGATTTGGAAATAGAATAATGCGTGCGGCCAAACGGGCGCATCACATTCTTGATTTCTTCTTTGCTGATCCCATAGCCGTTATCGATTACATAAAGAGAGATGAAATCATCCGAATCTGCCGACAGATCTAATTTAATATGTCCCTTTTCCGGCGTAAATTTTATGGCGTTATTAACAAGGTTGATAAGCACCTGTTTAAGCTTTCTCTCATCTGCGCGTATCTGGATATCAAGGCGGTCCGACATGGAGAAACTTATCGATTTTTCATTCGCCTTGGCAGCCAGCATCGTTTTCGTCGATTCAGCGGCCTTTAGGAGATTAAACGCCGCCTCTCGAAGCTCGATCGAATCAGATTCCAAACGCGAATACTCCAAAATATCATCGATTAAGGAAAGCAGATGCCGGCCCGACGATTGAATATTATCGGCATATTCACGGTAACGTTCATTCGCAAGCGGGCCAAAAATTTCTTTAGCCAGAACTTCGGAGAACCCTATTACAGCATTGAGTGGTGTCCTGAGTTCGTGGCTCATATTCGCAAGGAACATGGACTTAGATCTTGTTCCTTCTTCCGCTTCCAGCTTCGCCTGCATCAACTCGCGCTCGAACATATGCTGGGTTGTAATGTCCTGAAGTGTCCCGCTGGCCCCAGCCAAATTACCATTCTCATCAACATTCACACGGCCGATAAGCCGAACATAGACGACCCTGCCCTCTTCCTGCACCACCCGGAACTCCGCTTCGAATGGCTCGAGATTCTCGGCTGCCAGTTCAAAGACGGAACGCAAGCGTGCCAAATCATTCTTGTGCACCCGAGATAAGAAATTTCCATATCGTTGTTCTATTTTGCCAGGCTGATACCCCAGGATGCGGAAAACCTCTTCAGACCATTCATGCTTACTAGCATCAACACTATTCATCCAGCTTCCGATATGGGCGATGGCTTGAGCTTCCTCAAGCTTAGCGCGATCTTCTTTCAGAGCCCGCTCGCGGATGCGGATATCCGTAATATCCGTTCGAATTGATACTGTGCCTCCGGCTTTTGTTCTTGTCTCGGACAGCCGGTAAACACGCCCATCGTCAAATTCCTGTTCTACCGGATCCGAGGGCGTTTGATGTTTCCTGATCCGTTCCTCGATATATTCGTCTTCCCGTCCAACCGCTTCCGCCACACGCCCCAGCTTGACCATACTGCGGACGAGGTCGTTAAAATGCACCCCGGGTTTCACAATATCGATGATATCCTTGTACCGCTCGCGATAAGGATTGTTGCAAACATATAACCTGTCGTTCGGGTCAAAGATGGCAACAGCTTCTGGCATGGAGTCAATGGCATCGAGGAGGGTATTCTCCGCCATCTCGGCCCGGATGATCGTCAGTTGCAGGCGCTGATTTTGTTCCCGCTGTTTTTCTTCAGATAGTCTTCTTGCATGGATTTCCTGATTGAGTCGTTCAATAGCCGGAAGCATGCGAGCCATGCCCACCGATATGAGCAAAAGGCCCGGTAAATAGGCTATAATATTCCATACTTCTAACGAAGTGCTATTACTGAAA
Organism: uncultured Alphaproteobacteria bacterium; assembly: GCA_937910835.1. Lineage (GTDB taxonomy): Bacteria > Pseudomonadota > Alphaproteobacteria > Sneathiellales > Sneathiellaceae > Sneathiella. Next base: position 11,651 of record CALEMG010000289.1, read on the forward strand.
CCGATATCGAACGCCGAACCATCACCGACAAACAAAACATCGAAGAAGCAGGCAATTACAATGATGAGCAGGCCATAGTTTATCAGATCTCGCCCAAACTTGACGTGCTTGAAATGGGATTTCCGCCTCCAAAACACGACGAGCATAATCAGCAAGCAGATGAGGATGGCTATTTCGCCTAGCATAAGCCATACCTCTCGCGTTGTCCGCCACGCAAGCTGTTGCGATATCTGTTCAAATTATTTTCCCGGCTCGAACTGTTCAGGCTTACCCAAACGCTAACCGAAAAGTGTTGAACATCCGTTAACCAACTATCACGCCATTTAGAATTCCCGGGAAACCTCCGGGATAAAAGCTCTAACTGGCTTCCTCAACAACCGCCTTTGATTTAGCTGGGAAAAATTATATGATCCGGTCCTATTGTATGTGGGTGTGATTGCTATGAGGAACATACCGGTTTGACATCGAAAATTCTGATTGTAGGGGCCGGGATTGCTGGGTTATCCATTGCCCAATGGCTTAGCAGGTTTGGACTGGACTTCGAAATAATTGAAAAACGGTCGTCGGAAACTATCGCACACACCGGCATCGTCCTTCCTTTCAATGCCGTTCGGGAGCTTAAAGATCTTGGGGTGCTGGATCGCCTGGAAGGCCAGTATTTCAAAGCCTCTACAATTACCTACAGCAAAATAACCGGCAAGGCGATCAAGATAGCAAACCTGACAGAAGCTCCGTTCGAGAATGATCAGTTCATAGCGCTTAAGCGGGAAGATCTTGACAGCGCCCTTTTAGAAGGGCTTGAGAA
>CALEMG010000290.1 GCA_937910835.1 uncultured Alphaproteobacteria bacterium
TGCGCTCTGACAAGATGGCATTGCAGCGCCTGAAGGAAGCAGCCGAAAAAGCGAAGATCGAGCTGTCCTCCTCCCAGTCGACGGAAATTAACCTGCCCTTTATCACGGCGGATGCCTCCGGCCCGAAACATATGCAGCTAAAACTGACCCGAGCCCAGTTCGAGCATCTGGTCGAAGATCTGGTTAAGCGCACGCTCGCTCCTTGTGAGAAAGCGCTGAAAGACGCTGGAATGCAAAAAGGCGAAATCGACGAGGTAATCCTCGTTGGCGGCATGAGCCGTATGCCACAGGTTATCGAAACCGTTAAAAACTTCTTTGGTCGCGAACCCCACAAGGGTGTGAACCCGGACGAAGTGGTCGCCATCGGCGCCGCCATTCAGGCTGGCGTGCTGCAGGGTGACGTGAAAGACGTACTGCTACTGGACGTAACGCCGCTTTCCCTCGGTATCGAAACACTTGGAGGTGTCTTTACCCGTCTCATCGACCGCAACACGACGATCCCGACGAAGAAGAGCCAGACTTTCTCGACCGCCGAGGATAACCAGCAGGCCGTCACCATCCGGGTGTTCCAGGGTGAACGCGAGATGGCAGCGGATAACAAGCTGCTTGGCAATTTTGACCTGACCGAGATCCCGGGTGCCCCGCGCGGAGTACCTCAGATCGAAGTGACCTTCGATATCGACGCGAACGGTATTGTCAATGTTTCAGCGAAAGACAAGGGCACCGGTCGGGAACAGAAGATCCAGATCCAGGCCTCCAGCGGTTTGAGTGAGTCCGATATCGACCAGATGGTCAAGGACGCCGAAGAACATGCAGCCGAGGATAAGGCCCGCAAGGAAAAGGTCGAAGTCGTGAACCAGGCGGACAGCCTCGTTCATGCGACGGAAAAAACCCTTGAGGAAGCCGGCGACAAAGTCGGCGACGACATCAAGGCACCGATCCAAACTGCGCTTGATGAGCTGAAAGAAGCCAAGGAAGGCGACGATGTCGAGGCTATCAAGGCCAAGATGGAAGCGTTGCAGGCGGCGTCCATGAAACTCGGTGAAGCGCTCTATGCCCAGTCGCAGGAGGGTGAGGGACAGGCCGAAGCCGGCGCCGGAGGCCAGGAGCAGGGCGAAGCATCAGATGATGATGTCGTCGACGCGGACTTCGAAGAAGTCGACGAAGATAAAAAAGACAAGTAAGGGTTTACTCGGAAAATCCGCAAAAACCCTGTCTTCTAACATACCGCCTCGGTCCCGGAAATCCGGCCCGGGGCGGCATTCGTTAAGTGATTGATACTTATGGCCAAACGCGATTATTACGAAATACTGGGGGTGGAAAGCAACGCTGACGCCGCTGAGATCAAATCCGCCTACCGCAAGAAGGCGATGCAATATCATCCGGATCGCAATCCCGGTGACAGCAGTGCAGAGGCTGCGTTCAAGGAAGTCAACGAAGCATATGAAATCCTGAAAGAGCCGCAAAAGCGCAGTGCCTACGACCAGTATGGCCATGCCGCCTTTGAAAATGGCGGTAGCCCGGGTGGCGCCCAGGGCTTTGGCGGCGGGTTCAGCGATATTTTCGAAGACCTGTTTGGCGATTTTATGGGCGGCGCCCAGGGCGGTGGCGGACGATCCCGAAGCCCGCGTGGCTCTGATTTGCGCTATAATCTCGAAATCTCCCTCGAAGATGCCTATCACGGCAAGAAGATGGAACTGAAAATCCCGACAACCGCGCCCTGCGAAAGCTGTGACGGGTCGGGCGCGGAAGCCGGATCGGAGCCGACCACCTGCGACAGCTGTCAGGGAGCGGGGAAAATCCGTGCGCAACAGGGCTTCTTCACGATTGAACGCACCTGCCCGACCTGTCAGGGGCAGGGCCAAGTTATCAAGAACCCGTGCAAAGCCTGTCGTGGCCAGGGCCGGGTGAACAAAGAAAAAACCCTTTCCGTCAATATCCCGCCCGGTGTCGATGACGGCAACCGCATTCGCCTCTCCGGCGAGGGGGAGGCCGGCATGCGCGGCGGACCACCCGGCGATCTTTACATTTTCCTGACCGTCGAGGATCACCGGATTTTCCAGCGCGATGGCCAGAATATCCATTGCCGCGTTCCCATTCCGCTAACAACGGCGGCACTCGGCGGCGATATCGAGGTTCCCACCCTGGAAGGCGCGCGCGCCAAAGTCAGCATTACTGCAGGCACCCAGTCCGGGCGCAAGTTCCGTCTGCGCAGCAAGGGCATGCCGATCATGAATTCCCACAGCCACGGCGATATGTATATCCATACCATCGTAGAGACTCCGGTCAATCTGACCAAACGTCAGAAGGAGCTGCTGAAGGAATTTGAAGCAGAGGGCAAGGGGGCCCATAGCCCCGAATCTGAAGGCTTCTTCTCCCGCGTCAAGGATTTCCTGGCCGATTTGAAAGACTGACTGACCCGCGCCGCATTACCATCTCGCCACATTCGCCTGACTATGCTACATCCTGTGGCGCGATAAAAAAGGGTTTGTGACATGAGCGATTTGAAGATTGGTATTGTCGGGGCGGCTGGCCGAATGGGCCGGATGCTTGTGAAGCAAGCCACGGAAACGGCGGGCTGCGTGATTTGCGGCGGGACAGAACCCGCCGGCTCCCCGGACATCGGCAAAGATATCCACGCTCTCGCCGGGCTGGAACCTTCCGGCATCCTGATTGCGGATAATACGGAAAAGTTGTTTGATGAGGCCGATGCGGTTATCGATTTCACCGCGCCCATCGCCTCTATCGCACATGCAAAACTTGCCGCGAAGAGCGGTAAAATCCTTATCATCGGAACAACTGGCCTTGCCAATGAACAGCAGGCACAGATTACTGCCTGTGGCGACAAGGCTGTTATTGTTCAGGGCGCGAATATGAGCCTTGGCGTCAATCTGCTAGCACAGCTCACCCGGAAAGTTGCCGCTATCCTCGATGATGAGTTCGACGCCGAAATTCTGGAAATGCACCATCATCATAAAGTCGACGCGCCTTCGGGAACGGCTCTCCTGCTCGGCAAGGCTGTCGCCGCAGGACGGGGCGTTGAGCATGATGATGTGGCCGATCGCGGCCGGGATGGCATCACCGGTGCCCGCAAGCGCGGAGATATAGGCTATGCGGTGCTGCGTGGCGGCAACGTGGTTGGCGACCATACGGTAATTTTCGCTGCGGAGAATGAACGGATCGAGCTTACCCATAAAGCAGGCGACCGCTCCATCTTTGCACGCGGCGCTGTTCGTGCGGCGCTATGGGCAAAGGACAAGCCCGCCGGAAATTACGATATGATGGATGTGCTTGGGCTAGGTGATTGAAGAATGCCGCCCTTGCGGTAAGTATCAAGGGCATTCGCAATCAACTCCTGCACCTCGATCTTTTCATCCTCACCGAGGAAATTACCGATCTCATAGGATTTGCCCCGGTTTGTTATCCAGAGCTGCCCCCGCTCGATCATTGTTCGCGCCCAATAGGCATCGAACGTCTCCATCTTCTCCGCACCATCGGGCGCAACGCGCGTAATAGTGAACAGATCCTTGTGGATTTGCACCGTTTCATAGCGCCGGGCTGCGCGAAAGTTAAGGCGGAAAGCAAGATAGATCAGCAGCGCGTCCAGACCGAAAAAACCAAGAACTGGCCAAGCGCCCATAGACAAAAACAACAGTCCGGAAACAAAGCTAATAAAGGCAACGCTACTCATCAGGATAACAAAGCCTGATTGCGACAGGCTGCGGTTTGGATGAAGCGACATAAAGAAAGACCCTTCCGCGCCAGTCTGCGCGTCATCCTCTTCCATTCTGTCATCCACTATCGGCATCGCTCAATCCTCCAGATTGATTATTGCGCATAAATTCCACCTATGCCAATAACATAGGATGAAAAAAGCCGATATCCGCGAATTTTTTCGCCGCCTTGAAGAGAATAATCCCGAACCGGAAGGGGAGTTGAATTACGTCAACTCCTTCACATTGCTTGTCGCGGTGGTCCTCTCGGCGCAGGCGACGGACGTCGGAGTGAACAAGGCGACAGGGCCGCTCTTCGCCATTGCCGACACGCCAGAGAAAATACTCGCCCTCGGGGAAGATACTCTGCGCGACTATATCAAGACCATCGGACTTTATAAGACCAAGGCGAAGAACGTCATCAAGCTCTGTGAGGCTTTGATACGCGATCACAATAGCCAGGTTCCCGAAACCCGCGAAGAACTAGAGAAACTGGCAGGTGTCGGCCGGAAAACGGCGAATGTCGTGCTTAATATCGCGTTCGGGCATCCGACGATTGCCGTAGATACTCATCTCTTTCGTCTGGGAAACCGGACCGGGCTTGCGCCCGGCAAAACTCCGCTTGAAGTCGAAAAAAAGCTCGAAAAGGTCATCCCGAAGGAATATCTTCGCCACGCCCATCACTGGCTGATCCTGCATGGGCGCTATATCTGCAAGGCGCGAAAGCCTGAGTGCTATCGCTGCATCGTCGCCGATCTTTGCGCCTTCAAGGGAAAGACGGTCGCGTAAGAGCTCAACCGGGCCCGCTTGGCGTCAAGACACCTTTTTGCCGATAAAGACCTCTTCCGCCCCGACGGCCTTGAGATGATCATTGAAGCATTGCTTGCGGTCAAGATCGGAAAAGTTATCGATACTTCGCCCGTTGATGGCGATATGCCGGACCACAAGCGCTTCCCCGGAAGTCCCCGGATAGAAGAAAAGATGTAACGCACAATCCCGCGCGAGATACTGCCAGACTTCTGCCGGACTGTCTTGCCGCCTCAGGTTGGGATTACCAAACGCCTGCTGTATCTCCATTGTGGTTTTACCGACAACAACCGTTGGCTCCAGCATGATGCGGGGCTTGATCGCGGCGACGGCCGGCGGTTTTTGGGGCACCTTAGGTGCTGGCGATTGCACCGCAGCGGGTTTTGATGATGCGGCTGAAGCGGTGGCTTTCGTCTTTTCAGTCTCTAGCTTAGAGGCCGTCGGGGCTTGCGCGCAGGCGGAAAGGCCACCGATGAGCAACACACAAACCGTCGGAAACCATTTCATCAAGTCACTAGTTCCCGGCTCTTGGGGACACTGCCCACCCGCTTCTTATAGAGATGGACCATTGCAGCCGTCGCAATGATCGGCGCAACCAGGTTAAGGATTGGAACAGTCAATGCAAAGGCGATCACGACCCCCATCAGATAGAGCTCCGAAGCATTGGTTTTGCGAAGGCGGGTCACCTCCTCCGTCTCGTGATGGCGGATCGCCACCATCTGGAAATATTCGCGGGAAATCAGATAGCCGTTCAGTAGGTAATAGACGAAGAGGTTAATTACCGGGATGAAAT
>CALEMG010000291.1 GCA_937910835.1 uncultured Alphaproteobacteria bacterium
CATGCCATTGCCAATACCGCTCACACCCATCAACAGGCCACCAGCAAGGGCCGCTTTTTCCTCGGGCATCAGGCCATAAATCATACCTATGATCGAGGGCCAGACCATAGCACCGCCGATCCCCATAATGGCACGCGACCCAAGCAACAGCCATGCATCTTCCGCCAACCCGCCAATAAGTGAGAAGACGCAGAAAATTGTCATTCCGATAAAAAAGATGCGCCGACGGCCGAACATATCTGCAAGGCGCCCAGCTGTGACGATAAACACGCCAAACACCAGCACATATCCACTGATCACCCATTGGGCGGTCGTGACATCTACATTGAATGTTTTCTCGATTGCGGGGAGGGCGACATTGAGCGCTGTGAAATCATTGGTAATAACCAAAGTACCGAGGAGCAGGGCAAAAAGGCCGCTGACTTGCGCTGCTGTAAGCTTCTGCCGCTCCGCCATCTGCCACCTCGCTATACGTCATTTCGTATCTAGTGCGCGTCCCTGCATTTAATCATACGAAGGGGTGTATATTCAATTACTACTTCACCTTTCTGGTTTGTAATATGATTGCGCGTACGAACCAGTCCGCGCGTTCCCTTCTTCGTCAGGCGTGCCTCGATCACCTCGCATTCCACATGAATTGTATCCCCGGCAAAAACCGGTGAGCGCACAGCAAGCTCCATATTCAGGAAAGCAAGCCCTGTATGCTGCATAGTCGACTGAACGAGCAAACCTTCCGCAATTGTATACGCAAGCGCCCCTGGCGCCACCCGCCCGCGAATATCCGAATGCTCCTTCAGATACTCCGTATCCGTGAACAACACTTCGGTCATGCCGGTACAGTTGATGAAGTTGACAATATCGGCCTCTGTCACCGTCCGACCGATTGTCTTAAACTGCCGTCCTAATGGTAATTCCTCATAATGCAGTCCCAGTCCAACGATCTCCAATTTCTTCTCCTTTTTTTGTTGGTTAAGAATTATAAATATGTGTCGTTCAATCCATTGACGGTTTGGCCACGATAAGCCATACGCCACTTAAAAAGACAATTGCCGCCATCAAGCTATAGGCCTGCCAATAATGTGCAAAATCGCCCACGATAAGGCCAAATATCGTCGGCAGGATAAGCACACCGGCAAACATCGCGCTCGATCCCAAGGCGGTGGCCTCCGTTCGATATTGCCCGCCAACAGCCGCGAAGGCCCCATAGGCTATGCCGGTAAACCCACTTGCGGTGGCCCCTGCCGCGATCGCAACAAGAAGCACAGACCAGATCGACCAGCTTTCTGATATCTGTCCCGCCGCAACTGCGGTAGCGGCCATGATAAGACCCAATAGACCCAGCAGCCTGATAGAAGAAATATAGCGATCCGCCAGCCAGCCCCAGATCGGACGACTTGTGACGCCAGCAATTTGATAAAGCGCCAGCACCTGCCCGGCGGCAATCAGATCAAGGCCTGTTCTGCTAGTGAGATGCAAGGCCATAAAGCCGATGAAGCAAAGCTGAACACCCGCATATGAAAAACTCGCAAGTGCGAGCAGCCTCATGAGAGCATTATCGCGCAAGAGATAAAGCGGACGCCACAGCTCGCCCCGAAGCAATCGATGCGATGTGTTTCGGTCCTTATCCCAGCTTTTGCGGTAGAACTGGAACGATAGGAGAAGCAAGGCGGCGGGAAGAACCTGCGCCCAAAACGCAATCCGCCAGCCGAAATTAACGGCGAGTATCGGCAACAATAGCGCCCCAATAACACCGCCCAAAGGCACACCAACTTGCCGGATTGAAAAGACAAGATTTAATACTTTCGGGTTCGTGCGCGGGATCAGAAGATGTGTCGAAACCGGCGCTGTCGCCCCGTATCCAATGCCGAGCACAACAGCGCAGAGCGCCAGCGCATCCATGCCGCCGGATCCCGCAATAGAGAGCATGGCGACGACCCCCAGCATGACAAATTGGCCAACGCGTACAGCGCCAAATTTCTGGATAAAGTCCGGCGAAAGAAGGGCGGAGAATATGCCAATGCCGTAAACGGTGGAGACAAAGAACCCGATAAGATGTCCATCAACACCAAGGTCTTCGGCTATCTTAGGAGCGAGCGTGGGTGCAGAAAAAGCGGCCATTGTCGCCAAGGTCTGCATAGCGATTGTAAGCGTTAAGGGCCCGTAGGGAATGCCGTTTGCGATCCCCTCGCTATCAGCTAGCGTGCCGTCGCGGCCAGACGACACCATATCCTAACTTCCGTCTTTCCGAGACCCTTTCGCGCGGGCTAAGTACTCTTTGGTCTCGGGCTGATCAATCAGCATCCGGCCCCATTTCGCACAGACTTTTGCGAGTCTTTCCGGCTGTACCCCAAGCTGCGACATCGCAACACCGCCATTGACGGATTCGCGATAGTCGGAGATCAATCCATCCTTTAGCTCAAACCGGCTCATGCCGTCGATCACAACCCGCTTTCCGGCGAATTCCGGAACGGTTGAGGTAAAGCTGGAAAGCGACCAGGCATACGCAAGGTTGCCCTCGCAGATAGGATCAAACATTTCCCAGCGGTAGTCCTCTCCCGCGTCGCGATGGAACATGTCAGACATCATATGTGCGATTTCAGGGCGCCCCTGATGATCCCCATAGACATAGTCATGGTAAATACCATCCTCAGTGAAACAGGCGGCAAAAGCCTCCCCATCTCCAGCCTCTGCGGCGGCGGAGAATTGCGCAAGCAATTCTTTGAATTCAGCAGTATTCATTCGTTGCCTCTTTTTATTGTTTTTCATCTCTTAGCATGCGCTATGATGTGGTCTCAATCCAGAAAATACTAAAAGAAGCGCAATAAAAATGAATAAATTCTCCCTGCTTCACTATGCCGTGAAAGGTGGCATTGCCGACATCATCCTTGATAACCCACCTGCCAATGTCATCAATCCGGTGATGACATCAGAATATTTCGCCGCCCTTGATCTGGCGAACACAGACCCGGATGTGAAGATTATTCTCATCTCAGGAAAGGGCAAGGGGCTGTCCGGTGGTGTCGACCTGAAACTCCTAGACACCTATGGCCCCACCGATATGAAAGCGTTCCTGTCGAAATTCTATGTGGAAATGATCGACAAGGTCCGCGCCCTGTCAAAGCCCATTATGGCGGCGGTTCATGGCTACGCCATGGAGGGGGCCTGCACACTTGCCTTCGCCTGCGACATGGTGGTCGCGTCCTCGGATGCGAAATTCGGATATCCGGGTGTTCCCAATCTTGCCGCCCCGCCCGGCATGCATGTCTGGTTTTTGCAGCGCCTGATCGGCCGGATGAAAGCAGCAGAGTTGATTTATACGGGCGACAGCATCTCCGCCGTGGAAGCAGAAAGGCTTGGCATGATCACCCGCGTTGTCCCGCCTGAGGAGTTGATGACGGAAAGTCGCAAGCTGGCGACAAAGGTCGCATCCATGTCTCCTGTCGGCCTTAAGGCCGCACGGGAACTGATCTATCGTATGGAAAATATGGATTTCAAGACAGTTCCGGGGACGGCCCTAGATGCCGTTGCGCTTGCTTTCGCGTCAGAGGATAGCAAGGAGGCACGGCGCGCCTTCGTTGAGAAACGTAAACCCGTTTGGACGGGAAAATAGGGCTGAAAGCGAGAATACTTTCAGCCCTGAAGTCGAGTTCTATTAGGCTGTAGCGAATTTGCTGAGGCGACCTTTGATGATATCTTCCGCTTCACTCATGAGCCGGTCAATCAGTTCCTTGCATGTCGGGTTATCATGGATGAGGCCAGCAACCATACCGCAACTCCAAGCGCCGATACCGACATCGCCATCCTGCATAACTTTCGGATAAACGCCGCCAACCAGATCAACAATATCCTCGATTTTAGTGTTCGTGCCCTTTTCGCGCTCGATCTCGAGTACTTTCTCAACTGCATCATTGTTCAGAACACGTTCCGTATTGCGAAGCGGACGCATGATAAGTTTCGTATCCAGCTCACTCGCGGCGATGATTGCATCTTTCACATTCTGATGGACCGGCGCCTCCTTGGTCACCATGAAGCGGGTGCCCATATTAATCCCGTCAGCGCCCAACGCCAATGCAGCCACAAGCTGCTGTGCATTGCCCATGCCACCTGAGGCTACGAACGGAACGTCCAGCTCTTCCGCCGCGCGCGGCAGCAGGATCATGTTTGGGATATCATCTTCCCCCGGGTGTCCGCCACATTCGAAGCCGTCCACACTGACTGCATCGCAGCCAATCGTCTGAGCCTTCAGGGAATGGCGAACCGAGGTGCATTTATGAATGACTTTGATACCGGCATCCTTCAGCGCAGGCATATAAGCCTCCGGGCTACGGCCTGCGGTTTCAACAACCTTAACACCGCCTTTGACAATCGCCTCGATATACTCCGGGTAGGGCGGCGCTGTGAAGCTTGGCAGGAACGTCAGATTTACGCCAAAAGGCTTGTCCGTCATATCATTACAACGCGCAATTTCGTTTGCAAGATCTGCCGGTGTCTTTTGGGTTAGCCCCGTAATAATGCCAAGCCCTCCCGCATTTGATACGGCCGCAGCGAGCTCGGCAAAGCCAACGTAATGCATCCCTCCCTGGATGATCGGATGCTCAATACCA
>CALEMG010000292.1 GCA_937910835.1 uncultured Alphaproteobacteria bacterium
GAGCCACGTTCGCGTCCCAGAACATAGGCGGCGCTGATTGGATGGAAAAAACTGGTGAGTGCTGTCGCTTCGTCCAGAAGCTCGACCCCAACAACCTTACATCCCTTGGGCAGTAGCATTTCGTCGAGGTTTCCAAAATCATACCATGGGATGTTCTTCGGCGCGACGGAGGTATCGGAGCGGGCCTTACGAACGGAATATTCGGCGCCGACTGTAAAAACAAAACTCGCGCCGAAGGCGTGGGCCGTGCGAAACAGGTTGCCCGCGTTCATCGGCTTGCTGATGCCCTCAACCCCGATACCGAAATAACCCCGGGAAATTGTCATAATTGTCTACTCTCCTGACCCGTTTCCTGATAAAAAGCCCCGATTTATAAATCCACTTTGGTCTGAAATATGAATAACCATTCCTCTGGCAGTTCTGCAAGCCTTCCTTTCACAGTGGCGGTTACGCGTGGGTCTATGGTGGAAAGCCGTCATCTGGTTGCCGCCGCAGTTTGTGATTCGGCAGGCAAGATGCTGCGAAGCTGGGGAAATGTTGAAAGCCCGGTGTATCTTCGCTCCGCAATCAAGCCCTTGCAGGCTCTGCCGTTGATCGAAAGCGGGGCGGCAGATGCGTTCAATGTGAGCGAAAAAGAATTGTCGCTTGCCTGCGCATCCCATACAGGGGAGCCTATTCATGTCGAGGCGGTGACCGCATGGCTCAACCGCATTGGCCTGGGAATTGAGGATCTTGAATGCGGCACACATTGGCCAACATATGATCCGGCGGCACACGCACTTGCTGCTGCGGGACAGGAGCCAATGGCCGCGCATAACAATTGTTCGGGAAAGCATTCAGGCTTTCTTTGCACCGCCGTTCATTTGAAAGAAGAAACCAAAGGTTATATCAGGCGCGACCATCCGGTGCAGAAGCGAATTGTCGCCATTCTGGAGGAGTTCACCGATCTTGATCTCTCTGATGCACCGGTCGGGATAGATGGATGCTCGATCCCGACGATTGGTATCCCGCTTGAGCACGCCGCGCTGGCGTATGCCCGGTTTGCCGATCCGTCCAAGTTTAGCACGGACCGGGCTGCTGGCTGTGATCGGTTGCAGAAAGCCATCTCGAAATATCCGGAAATGATT
>CALEMG010000293.1 GCA_937910835.1 uncultured Alphaproteobacteria bacterium
CGGTCCGATGTTGATTGCCCTGCTTTCCGGCGCGCGGGCCGTGGCGCTCAACCGGGCGGCGGCGGCGGACCCCAGCGGGGATCTCGGCGCGGCGATATCGGAGGCCGGGCGGGAAACGGTGCTGCCCCTGATCGCAGATGTTTTAAATGCAGCGAAGGCGCGGGGACAGCTTGCGTTTGAGACGGTGGGGGAGGCGGCGGAGCTCTACCTCAACCTGCTGCTCGGCGACCTGCAAATCCGCCGCGTCATCGGCCGCGCCCCAATCCCAACTGCGACCTTTTGCAAAAGCCGCTCCGCTAAAGCGCTCGAGTCACTGGAAAAGCTGCTCCGTGCCAACTGATTTTGCCTTGTGGAGAAATCTTTTTCTGATGAATTTGAAAAACTTTGCTCGGGGTGAGGCTACTTTACATTTCCTTTAAGTTTTCGTCTGTGTCTTTTGCAATTATACATTACAGGAGTAGTGGGCGGCTGTTATCGAAGCCTTCTAGGATCACATTTGGTATACGCTGGTTGTCAGCCTGAAGGTAGTTTGAGATATTGAGAGGCTTTGAGTAACTTACCATTCTCATCTATAAGGATAGTTCTACATTTACCGGTATCTTCGTCAAAAATATCAGTCATATTTACTAATGAATATTTCTCAATCACCTCACTAAGTACTTTCTCATCCCAATCTCTGAATACCCTCATATCGCCATTTTTAAGTATTTGGTTAGAGTAAGGACGTACGCTAATCTGATCGATTGAAATGTTACGCTCGCTTTCGGACGTCAGGTAAGTGTGAGTTGCATCTCTAAGTGCCGCTTTATAATGAATTCTCGCAGCCAGTTCCCGAAACTGGTACTCAGATACTGTAGCACCTAACAGTGAAAATGGCCCTTTCGGAACGATGTCTTGCTGAAGGCCTCCGTCACTAATGAATATTACTGCGAGTTCGCCGATCCTTATTGCTACCGACTGTCCAAAGACGTTTGTGCTTAGGTCAAATTTTCCCGCAGGTGACTCATTCCTTACCAAATAGGAGTAAATGGAGAAGGGGTAATCACCGTGAATGCAATGGAATGTTGTTTCTTTTCTTGCGCTATTTAGAATGAAATGGAGGTGTTCAAGTTCTTCTATATACGAAGGCCTAACGATGGGGCCTAAGGTCGGTTGCGCTCGATCATAAAGTAGGCTTGTTTCCTTAACGAGAAGGCCAAGTAGTATTTTGGAGAGCCATCTGCCCATTATTAGTTTCTCATTGTTAGTAGTAATCATTCCCTTCATAAAGTTTGGCTGGACGGCCCTTTCAATGTCAGCGAGAAAGCCAGTATTACAAATTTCGCAGCAAGGCACCGTTAAGTATCGATATGGTATTCTTGTGCCATTTATAAGACCTATCGTTTTATCGAACAGTTTGTGGCTACGTTGAAGCCAAAGCGGTATAATGTGTTCGCCCTTCCCAGTGCTTGGGAGGCCACCACATGCGAAACACTTTCTTTCTTTGATGCTGGCCTCTGATACCGCCAAGGCCGTAAGTTCCAGCACATTCATTCCGCTGACTGAGAAATAGTAACTTTTGTTCTATCTAACGGTTGTTTTGAGTCATTCATAATCACGTTATATTCGTGATGATGCATGTTCGCAAGACAATCCAGGATTTGTCTAAACCATAATCTGATGAATTTGAAAAAATTTGGTCGGGGTGAGAGGATTCGAACCTCCGACCCCGTCGTCCCGAACGACGTGCGCTACCAGGCTGCGCCACACCCCGACCGTGCCGGCCCGTGGTAAATTGGGCTCGGCGAGAGCAAGTGGGTTATAATCAGGTTTGGGCGGGTTCCGCAAGGGCGAAATGATCCCGTCGTCCAAAATCCCTCAAAAAACTAGAACGCCCGCTCGATCGAGAAATCAACGGCCTCCAGCAGGGCCTCCTTGGTCTCGCTATCCTCAAAAATGCCGAGGGCGTCCTTCGCCATCGCGCCGTAGTGACGCGCGCGCTCAATGGTATCATCAAGCGCAGAATGTTTTTTGATAATCTCGAGGGCCTGCTCCAGATCGCCGTCCTGCTGATCGCCATCCTCGACAACCCGTTTCCAGAAGGCCCGTTCCTCCGCATTACCACGGCGGAAGGCGAGGAGGATGGGCAGAGTGACTTTCCCTTCGCGGAAATCATCGCCGATGGCCTTGCCAAGTGCTTGCTGCTCGGCGGAATAATCAAGCGCGTCATCAACAAGCTGGAAGGCAATGCCGAGATTACGGCCATAGCTTTCAAGTGCCTGCGCCTCGGCTTTGGGGCGATCCGCTACCACGGCACCGACCTCGCAGGCTGCGGCAAAAAGCGCCGCAGTTTTGGAGGCAATGACCTGAAGGTAACTGTCCTCGGTGGTGTTGGTATCGCCGACGTTCATCAGCTGCATGACTTCCCCCTCCGCGAAGACGGCGGAAGCATTGGAGAGGATCGCGAGCACTTCAAGCGAGCCATCCTCAACCATCAGCTGGAAGGAGCGGCTAAAGAGAAAGTCGCCAACCAGCACGCTTGCCTGATTGCCCCAGAGGACATTGGCAGTTTCATTCCCGCGGCGGAGATCGCTCTCGTCCACCACATCGTCATGCAAAAGGGTGGCGGTATGGATAAACTCGACACAGGCCGCGAGCTTCTTCGCGCGATCCCCCTCATAGCCGCCGAGCTTCGCCGCGCCGAGGGTCAGAACTGGTCGCAATCGTTTGCCGCCCGCTGCGATCAGATGCTTTGCCAGTGTCGGGATCAGTTCCACCTCGCTATGCATCCGCTCCAGGATGATCTCGTTGGTGTCGGCCAGATCCGCATCGACAATCTTGAGCAAGCGTTTCAGGGTCGCTTTTGCGGGCTGTTCTTTTCTTTCATCCAAGTTTACGATAATGGCCAAAGCTGCCTCATTCTAAGGGTCGCGGGGTCGTTTAAAAAGTTCGGTTGAGCATAGCCAAAGATGGCGGCGGGTCAAGTGATGGCGGTCATCCGGCTAGGGGTAAGGGGAATTTCGTGAAAGAACTGATACGGTGTAATGATCCGGTGCTTATCTCCTATATTGTCGCCGTCCTGAAGGACGAACAGATCGAGGCAGTTGTGCTTGACGAGCATACGTCGATTCTGGAGGGGAGTATTGGAGCGATCCAGCGGCGGATCATGGTGGCGGAGGATGATCATGCAGAGGCGAAGCAAATTCTCGTGGATATCGGTGAGGCGGAGGCGAAGGACTGACCATGGGAATGGAGCGCGGTAATATCTCCGCCGGAGACACGGCCGATTACACGGAAGATCAGTTTCTCGGTAACGCCCTTAAAATCACCCAGCCACGAGAGGGATTTCGCGCCGGATCGGACGCAGTGCTGCTTGGCGCGGCGGTTGAGGCAAAAGCAGGGGAGAGCTTGCTGGATGTCGGCTCCGGCGTTGGCACGGCGGGTTTTTGCGTGCTTCATCGCCTGCCGGACTGCCGTCTCTGGGGGATCGAATTACAGGCAGAACTCGCCGAGCTTGCCCGTGTGAATGCGGAAAAGAACGGCTTTGCAGAGAAAACCTCCGTTCTTGAAGCTGACATCGGTACGCGGAGTTCCTTCGCCGGAATGAGCGGCCCGGGCGACAAGCCGTTTCTGGAGGCGGGGTTCGATCATGTCCTCACTAACCCGCCGTTCTATGGCAAGGGGCGGGCACGCAGTGCCAAGACGGAAAACAAGACCCTCGCGCATATAGAAGGAAGCGTGGCCCTCCCTGAATGGCTGCAATTTTGCGTGGCGCGAGCGAAATCGAAAGGGACCGTCACCGTTATTCACCGCGCCGATCGGCTCGGCGATATTCTCACCGCGTTGCAGAAGGGCTGCGGCAGATTGAAGGTTATCCCACTCTGGCCAGAGGTGAGCCAATCGGCAAAACGGGTGATCGTGCAGGGGGTGAAGGGGGATAAAAGTCCGCTGGAGCTGACCCGTGGTCTCATCCTTCATGAAAAGGATGGCACACCGACCGCCGCCGCGACCGCCATCGCCCGCGAAGGCGCAGCGCTCAAATCTTTTCTGTAATGAAAAGACTTGTACAGACCAGTTAAATCCTTACCTTTACGGCCATGAAAATAGTCAACATTCTCAAAAAGACCCCGCTCAAGCGGTTTTTTGAAAAAACGCCGCAGGTGGCTGTTCTGCCGCTCTATGGCGTGATCGCACCCGGCGGCAACAAGCTGCGCGGTGAGCACCTTAATCTTGCCGGTCTGGCGGAACAGATCGAGGCGGCGTTCAAGACCAAGCATTTAAGTGCGGTGGCGCTCGCCATTAACTCACCTGGCGGCTCGCCGGTGCAGTCCTCTCTTATTTTTGACCGGATACGTCAACTGGCCGACGAGAAGGAAGTACCCGTCTATGCCTTCGCCGAGGATGTGATGGCATCGGGCGGTTACTGGCTCGGCCTTTGTGCCGATGAGATTTACATCAATAAGAACTCGGTTGTCGGCTCCATCGGGGTGGTCTCGGCGGGCTTCGGTTTTCCGGGTCTTCTGGAGAAAGTCGGCGTTGACCGGCGGCTTTATTCGGCGGGAGAGAATAAGGTCAAGCTCGATCCCTTCAGTCCAGAGAAGGACGAGGACATCGTCTGGCTTAAAAAAATCCAGGGCGATATCCATGACAATTTCAAGGAGCTGGTGAAGACTCGGCGCGGGGAGCGGCTTAAAAAGCGCAAAGACAAGGAACTTTTCTCAGGTGATGTCTGGATCGGTGATAAGGCCGTTGATCTTGGGCTTGTCGATGGGATCGCCGATTTGCGCTC
>CALEMG010000294.1 GCA_937910835.1 uncultured Alphaproteobacteria bacterium
CATTCAAAGAACAAATCATTGGCGGCAACGGCGCCTTTGTTATCACGGCGGACAATTCCGATACCTTTGCCGCAGCGGTCAGGAAAAAGCTTATTCTGGAAATAGCTGGCAATCCAAATAGTGATCACTCGCTGTTGGAATGATTTACTCAACCTTGACCGCCCGACTGGGGCGTGACATCTTTCCAGAAATTCAGAGAACCAAAACTGAATACCAAAACATATCTGCACAAGGATAATAATAATGAATATGCAGAACGCCGAAGCCCTTGCGGAATTATTGGCCGCCGCGAGGCAGGATAACCATCAGATCCAACATCTGCCCGAGCAGCTCGTTCCGGACACGACCGAGAGTTCGTATGTGGTCAACGAGCTGGTGGCGAAGAAACTTGGCTGGGAACAATGCGGGTGGAAAATTGCCGGCACCACTGAATTTGTGCGCAAGAGGCTTAACCTCGATTCCCCCATTTACGGACGGACATTCACCCGCCATAAACATCTTTCCCCCGTCACCATGAAGTTGGATGAGCTGCTCGATCCGTTGCTGGAATGCGAGTTCTTTGTCACTCTATCGAAGGATTTTCCCGTACGGGAGGAGCCCTGGACGATGGACGAAATACTGGACTCCATTGCAACGGTTCATGCCGGGATTGAGGTCGCCGAATGCAGGTTCCCGACCTCCGCCCTGCCTTCCTTTACTGCTGTACTTGCGGACGGAAGCGCATCAGGACAATATGTTTTCGGCGATCTGATATCGGACTGGAAGGACGGATTATCGAATGTCAGCGTCCGACTGACAGTCGATGGCGTCGAACGTAGAACCGGCACAGGAAGCGACGTTATGGGGGACCCGATTGCTCCGCTTCTATGGCTCGTCGAAGAACGCCGTAAAGTCGGGGAAAGCCTGAAAGCAGGAGCAGTGATCAGTACCGGCTCGATGACGGGCATGCTACCAGTTAAAGGGCCCTGCAATGCCAAGGTTCAATTCGGGGACATCGCCGAAGTTCAGATTGATTTTATTTGACGTGTTTTGCGTGCTGAGGTGGGATTTAATTCCAAGAAAATCCAGGCAGTTCCTCTAATGCATTAAGGGTGATAGTGAAGGCCGCCGCGAGCGGAAGACAACTTACGTCATTGAATTGACGGGCTCTTTCATGCGGCGGCGAATTCTACTGAGGGCGACCGGGGTGATGCCCAGATAGCGCGCAATATCTGCTTTGGTGACACGGTCGGCCAGAGTGGGGTTTTCTTTCAAAAACCATTGGTATCGCTCCTCTGGCGCGAGACACAGAAAGCTGTACTCCCGCTTTTCCTTTTTTAACGCCAATGCCTGGAAGAACCTGAATCCGAAATCCAACGCGGCAGGATCTCTTTCAAATAACTTTTGAACCGCCCTAAAAGGGACGATTTCAACCTCAACCGGTTCCAAACAGACGATGGAAAATGTGGTCTCGCAGTTTTCCATCTGGGCAATCAGCGAACCCGCGAAAGATCCTTCCGGTAGAAAAGACTTCACAAACTCTTTTCCGTCCGACGTGATGTAGGACATCTTCGCCAAGCCATTCCGGATCAAATACAAATTCGGTGCTGTATCGCCCTGGCGGAATAGATACTCGCCTTGTTCAAGCGATCGGGTCCGGATTATGGAAGCAATCTTTTCCAAACCCTCTTCGGAAACCCCTGCTTCCGCGAAAATGCGCGTCATCAAAAAATTCATGGTGATTAACCCAAGTTAATTCCATCCCGCTTTCAACCGGCGATCCTTCCAAACCAACAAAATTTAAACTACCTCAATTGAAAGAGGCTGTCATGGAGTTAACCAACCGAACCATCGTCATCACTGGCGCCACGTCCGGGATCGGCCTGGCACTGACCCTAAAGCTAACCGGTCAAGGTAACCGCGTCGTCGCCGTGGGCCGTTCGGTCGAAAAATTAGAAGAGCTTGAAAGCAGCACCAAGAATGTGATGCCGGTTCGTTGCAATCTTGACGCTAAGGGAGATGTTATTGCGCTTGCTCAACATATTAACGCATTAGCTGAGCCGGTATCCGTTCTCGTCAACAATGCTGCAGTGCAATTCACGCCGAAATTCATTGATGCAGACTTTTCTTTCGATGGCATTGAGACAGAAATTACCACCAATTTCACCGCTGTTGCGTGGCTGACATCGTTGATGTTGCCGGCCCTGTTGGAATGTAGGAGCGGTTCCGCCATCGTCTTTCTGTCGTCAGGGCTAGCCATCTACCCTAAAACGTCGTCGGCGATATACAGCGCGACCAAAGCTGCCATTCACAGCCTGTCGCAGTCGTTGCGCTACCAATTGGAAGGAACGTCCGTAAGAGTAATGGAAATCCTCCTACCACTGGTTGACACAGGAATGACTGAAGGTCGGGGTGACGGCAAAATCTCACCGGATCGCGCCGCAGAGGAAATCATCATATCCATCCAAAAGGAACGTGATGAGCATTTCGTTGGCAAAGCCGGTTTATTGCCGCTGATCTCGCGAATATCGCCTTCAATCACCAAACGCATTCTTAAAAGTTCTTAATGAAATTACTTATGGAGAGAAATCATGCGTATACTTATGACGCTCCTAGCAGCCTTACCCCTTATGGGCTGTGTAAATCATATTCCAATACGTACTCAGGTCGAAATCGATGCTCCTGTCGAGCGCGTCTATTCGGCATTGCTTGATTTTAAAAGTTACCCTGATTGGAACCCGTATCATATTCGGGTTGCCGGAAGGCCTGAAATCGGGGCGAAACTCGAGGTTACGGTTCAAAGGCCTGATGGCAAGATTATAGAGGTTCCCGCTGTCCATGTCTTGCGATTACGTGAGAATGCTGAACTGACGTGGGGGGGAGGCATTAAGGGTGTGTTCTACGGTGAACATGTTTTTGCACTCCAAAAGCTGGAGGGTGATAAACCCCGTTTAATTCACAATGAGGATTTCAAAGGCATTTTTATTGGTTTTGCCGATCTTCCTCCGGATGTTTTGACAAAGGGCTACGAGCAAATGAATGAAGCCTTGAAGCGGCATCTCGAAGAAGGATGAAGCTGTTTCCTTTTGGCTATTCACCGATTATTTGGGGTCTGATGATAAAATGCAAAAACCCACTTAAGCCATTTACTTAAGTGGTTTATATTGGTTGCGG
>CALEMG010000295.1 GCA_937910835.1 uncultured Alphaproteobacteria bacterium
AACGCAGTAACGCGAAATCAGCTCGATCGCCGTGACCTGATCTCCGCTCATGGCGCGGGCGAGGCTGAGGAACTCGATTGCGGCCTCAACGGACGGCACGGCGGCGAGCGCCACCTGCTGATATTTCGGGCGAGGGTACATCTTCACCACCGCGCCGGTCACGATCCCGAGCGTGCCCTCGGCGCCGATAAAAAGCTGCTTGATGTCATAGCCGGTGTTGTCCTTGCGCAGGCCCGTGAGGCCGTCCCAGATCTGCCCATCAGGGAGCACGACTTCGAGGCCCAGCACCTGCTCGCGTGTATTGCCGTAATGCAGGACCTGCACACCGCCCGCGTTGGTGGAGATATTGCCGCCGATCTGGCAGCTGCCTTCCGAGCCAATACGGAGCGGGAAGATAAAGCCGTTTTCTTCCGCGACTTCCTGCAGGTTGGCGAGGATACAGCCCGCATCGACTGTGAGGGTGCCGTTCAGCCGGTCAACCTCCCGCACACTGTTCATCCGTGCGACGGAGAGGATAATCTCTTCCCCGCCCGTGAAAGGGATGGACCCGCCAACAAGGCTGGTGTTCCCGGCCTGCGGGACCAGCGGGGTTTTCGTCTCCGCGCAGAGCTTGACGATGGCGGCGACTTCCTCGGTCGTCTTCGGCTGCACCACGGCACGGGCGCGGCCGACGAACTTGTCGCGCCACTCAACGACAAAGCCCTGCATATCGGCTTCTTCGGTGATGACATGCTTGTCGCCGACGATGGCTTTCATTTCTTCTATCAGTGTCATATGCCCATCGTTTCCTTTTCGTGCTTAGGGGCTGCCGCGCGGCGGAGGCGATCATTAATGGCGACGCCGAGGCCGATCTCCGGGATGGGGCCGACGGCAATGCGCGTGAAATTCATCTCGTCCAGAAAATGAAGCGCCGAGAAGAGTAGCGCCGTCGCCTCGGTCAGATCACCCGTCAGGCTTAAATTCACATCGGCAATGGCGTCATACTCACGCCCGAAGGCGAGATAGGCCTCTCCGGATTCCTTGCTCGTCGCATTGAGGCGCACCGTCGCGGCCGGCGCATAATGGCTGAGCAGCATCCCCGGGCTTGGTGTGGTGCCGTCCGCCTCATGGGTGAGAATAGGGCCGACTGATGCTTCCAGTGCCTCTCGCGTGATCCCGCCGGGCCGGAGGAGAACAGGTTGCTCTTTCTCGGAGAAACCTACAACAGTACTTTCCACGCCGACGGGGCAGGGGCCGCCATCGATTACCCCGGCGATCTTTCCTTCCAGCCCGTCAATCACATGTTGCGCCTTGGTCGGGCTAATCCCGCCGGAGGGGTTGGCGCTCGGCGCGGCGAGGGGGCGGTCGCAGACGCGCAAGAACTCAAGCGCAAGCTTATGTCCCGGCACACGGATGGCCAACGTCTCCAGCCCGGCGCTTGCAAGACGGGAGACAGGGCAGTCTTTTCTTCGCGGCAGAACGAGTGTGAGGGCGCCCGGCCAGAAGCTCGCCGCCAGCCGCTCGGCGGTCGCGTTGAACGTGACATACTCCTTCGCCTTTTCAAGGCTTGGAACATGGATGATCAGCGGATTAAAGCTGGGCCGGCCCTTGGCTTCATAAATCGCGGCGACGGCATGATCGTTCGTTGCATCCGCTCCAAGGCCATAGACTGTTTCCGTCGCGAAGGCGACAAGATGCCCGGCGCGAATTTCCGCTGCGGCTTTCGCCAGCCCATCTTCGTCTGTTTTAAAAATTTCCATCGTCTATCAATATTCTGCTTATTGCTGCCGGGAGTTTACCCGATTGCGGTTATCCGTCGATAGGCTTTCCCTTGCGCGAAAGTCTTTTTTCTCATCGCGGGATATGCCATAACATTCCAAAGGCAAGAATAACCATTTTATATGAGGTATCCCCATGGCTGAATATAGCGCCCCCATAAAAGATATGCGCTTTGTTCTGGATAATATCGCCGATCTTGCGGCTCTTTCGAAACTGGATGGGTTTGAACATGCGGAATCGGATGTTGTGGATGCGGTTCTGGAAGAGGCCGGAAAGTTCGCGGGCAACGTCCTCTCGCCGCTGAATAAGTCGGGCGATCTGCAGGGCTCCCTCGTGATGGACGGTGTTGTCTCGACGCCCGATGGATGGAATGAGGCCTATGCCGGGTTCGTCGAAGGCGGCTGGAACGGGATTTCCGCGCCGGAAAAATATGACGGCGGCGGCCTGCCGAGTGCGGTGGCTCTTGCGACGGTGGAAATGTGGAACGCGGCAAACCTCGGTTTCTCACTCTGCCCGCTCCTGACGCAAGGCGCGATCGAGAGTATCATGGCTCACGGCACGAAGGAACAGCAGGATAAATACCTCAAAAAACTGGTCAGCGGGGAATGGGCCGCGACCATGAATCTGACTGAGAGCCAAGCGGGCTCTGATGTTGGCGCTCTCCGTTCCAAGGCGGAGCCAGCGGAAGACGGAACTTGGCGTATATCAGGCCAGAAAATCTTCATCACCTATGGCGATCACGAGATGAGCGAGAATATCATCCATCTGGTGCTGGCCCGCACGCCGGGCGCGCCCGCTGGAACACGCGGCATCTCCCTCTTTATCGTGCCGAAATACCTCGTTAATGACGATGGCACCTTGGGTAAGCGGAACGACCTTAAATGCGTCTCTCTGGAAGAGTAGATTGGCATCCTTGCCTGCCCGACCGCTGTCATGTCCTACGGGGTCAATGGCGAGTGCGTGGGTTATCTCCTCGGCGCCGAGAATAAGGGTATGGCCTGCATGTTCACGATGATGAACAGCGCCCGCCTCAATGTCGGGGTACAGGGCCTTGCCGTCGCGGAGCGGGCCTTTCAGCAGGCCGTCGAATATGCGCGGGATCGCAAGCAGGGCCAGGCTCCCGGCATGCCGAAGGGCGAAATGACGCCGATCATCCATCATGCGGATGTGCGCCGGATGCTGATGACCATGCGCGCGAATATCGAGGCCATGCGCTGCCTGATCTATCTGAATGGCGCTTGCCTTGACGTTGCGCATCACGGTGCCGACGAAGAAGTACGCACCAAGGCGATGGGCATGGCGGAATTGCTTACCCCGCTTTCAAAGGGCTGGTGCACGGACCTTGGCGTCGAGATGGCCTCCATCGCGGTGCAGGTACATGGCGGCATGGGTTTT